>DASWDL010000206.1:0-2891 GCA_036395315.1 Nitrososphaeraceae archaeon | reverse complement strand
TGACGGACAAAAGTGTTTGGCAATTTACAATGAAAATTTGGGAGATCCATCGGACCCGACAACGACCACGAAGCAACAAAATCAGCCTTTTGACGTAGTGGTCTTAGATTACAAAATGCCAAAATTAGATGGATTTGAGGTAGCACGAAAGATAATTTCTTCAAATCCCCATCAAAGAATTATACTTGCATCTGCATACAGCAAAGAAATTTTTGACGACGCAGCAGAATATTTCAATCTTCCAATAGAGATAACATATTATGTGAAACTTGTTTGACACTTTAATTCTGGAAAGTTTCAACAAGTGCAAAGGGAATTCTATTACCCTTCCTCTAATCTATCTTAGCCATGGATTAACCAAATGGGCATGCAGTCATAGTGGCCGGCGTCCTTAAATACGGCAAGATAATTGCTAGATGACCTCGGACTTTTTTGAACTTCTTCTATAATTTGTTGAGCATTATATCTTTGATCCGCCCTAAATGTGCGGATCCTCTAACACAACTGGTGGACCACCGTCTCAATGCGTTGACCACCAGTCTTTAATTTATTATTATCGGTTCTAATTGTATAGCCAACATCAATCCTGTTCAGTATCTAGTTATCCTAGATACAATATGGCGTTGATCAGCATCGGTCCATTTGGCCGGTATTTTGCGTCTTCTCTATTTAGTGAATATGTACGGCTTATCTTATTCAGAGACAAGGTAAGGCGTCATTTTATTGATTTATCGAATTCATCTATCGTATATTCAATTTCTTTTTTTATTTTACCCTTAGCAAATATTCCAAGTATTGATCCCAATTTTCCAAGCTTTAGGTCGGCGTCGATCTTTATCTCAGTAGATCCTTCTGATCTGGAATGAAGCTCGATGGTAACTACAGTCCCCCGTGTGTCTCCATCTATGACTTCACTTCTTACCATTCTGTTTGGTTCGATAGTGTGTCTTACTTTTTGATGAATCTCCTTTCCTGCCATCACAATCGTTTCTTCAGTCAACAAGTGGCCGTCAGAGCGCTCCAATATCTTCATGGACTTGTATCTATTCGGGAAGAGTGCCGGCAATCTATCAATATCTTTCACAACCGCAAATATTTTTTCTTGAGGGGAATCAATAACCTTTGAGCTTTCCACTCTTACCATGAATGGATATTAGATGCCCAGTTCTTAAAGGATATGTCTTGCTTTTTCGTACTTTTGTCGCTTGCGAATCATTTTTTGATCTCCTGAGCAAAGTCCTCACGAGTAAAACTGAGTGCATTTGGTAAATAACAGGGCGATTAATAAGTATGGATGCAAACCGTTCTCTAATTGGAAGTAAAATCAGGATTGAATAAGCGACCTTGCCAGCAAGATAATATTTCTCTTTCGCTCACGGATTCTTCTGATAGAATAAGGTAGCCATGTGTCGCCATACGGTATATACTCCCAAACGCTGTATTTTTTCTGGACTAGCGTTTTTTTCAATTCATCTCGTATACCCTTCAGCAATTGAAATTGCAAGATATGCTTTGATTTGCTAGCTTCGTGCAGAGCAACCGCCTCTTCAATCAATTTGGAATCGTGGGTTGCTATCGCAATTATTTCCCTTCCTTCTGCATGTTCAAACATGAACCTCATTAATAGTGAGAAATTGCGATCAATTTCTTGTGAAGAATGAAACGCTATACTTTCGTCTTCAGAATAGGCACCCTTTACAATTCTAACATGGGCATGCTTTTCCACAAGGTGCATCAAATCACTATAACTTCTTTTCAAATATGCTTGAATCACCACTCCGACCTGATTGTTCTTCCTGAAGGTATCTAAATAAAGTGATAATGTATTCTCCACATATTTGAAAGATTCTATATCAATCCATAGGAACGTACTATACTTTTTTGTACATTCTGAAATCTTAAGAATGTTTTCTAAACAGGTATCGTAGTTTATAGCCAGTCCTATCTGACTTGGCTTGACAGAGATCGCCCCATGAATGTTGTTCAAATTAAGAAGATCTAATAAATTAGTATACTCCTTTACCGTTGTCGAAATCTGTCCTTCATGAGTATTTTCTTCTCCCAAATAATTGAGGATGGGGTACACGCCATTTTTAACGGAAGTTTGTGCAGCATTTATTGCATCTGGTGCTGTATAACCTGCAAACCACCTCTTGGAAACGCGAAGTAATAATCTTTCTAATAATGCGGGGTTGTAGTTGTGAGATTGCCCGGCCTCGTTCAACAAGAATGCACTTTATGTACATTCGCCAATTATTTAAGTCTCCACACCTTCAGGATTTTTCAATTCCACTAAATCTTAGGGTTCATGATTGTTGATCATACTACCAACCGGCAACTCATTTTACTCTGTTAAGTAGTCAGCCAAAAAACCACCTTCCTATGTGATGGGCGCAGGATAAAAAGTACCAATTTTTTTGAAAATTATTCTTAGGAAAAAATTATAGATTACAAGGCAGATAAGAGGAAATAATCATGAGAGAGGTCCAAAATAGGCATTGAAATCATTCACACACAGATTCGAAGTTGAGGCTAGCCTGGACAAAGTATGGGATTTTTACACTAATGTACGTCATCTGGAAATGATAACTCCTCCGGAGATGCAATTGAATATATTGAGTACAACCGACGAACGCATTAAAGAAGGGTCTGAAACATGGCTATCAGGTAAAATCATTTTGAATACAAAATGGCATTCAAGAATTGTGGCGTTTCAACCCTATCGCTATGTTGACAAAATGATCATAGCCGATACAAGTAGACCACTTTTTAATTACTGGAACCACGAGCATATTTTTGAAGGTGACGACAATCAGACAACAGTCACTGATAAGATAATGTTACAGTTACCATTTGGAGTATTTGGCCGATGCTTCGAGAGCTATGCAACC
>DASWDL010000205.1:0-12991 GCA_036395315.1 Nitrososphaeraceae archaeon | reverse complement strand
TTTGAGTTTTTGAGGATGCTTGGCCAGACCAAGCTTTGCCCCGTAATTGATATTTGTCATCTTCCAAAGATCTCGCATAACCCAGGAATCGGCATTTATTTTTTCACCGTAGGACGCTCGAAAATCCATCCAATCCTTCATTGCAATGTATGCTTCTGGTGTTATGAAAGAATAGTATTCTTCGTTTTCTCCAGCGTACACAACTAATTTTGCTGCGAGTATATTTCCAGCATCACCAGAATAAGGAACAATATGTTTCCAGTGAAGGTAGTCCCAAGCTCCGAGTCTTATACCCGATGACGCAATGGTAAAGATTATCGGTTTAATTCTGCGATCGGGGTATTCAATCAATTTTCTAATTTCTTCATTATTTGGGGTTTTGTCATTAGACGCGCTTCTAGGTTTAGGTAACCCCTTGCTTATTTTTTTCCAACCCAATACCACGTCGTTCATGTCACAGAATAATTTTATTGCCTTATAGTAATTGCGAATTGTTCCGACAGCGATTTGCCCATCGTTAGATCTTGCCTTTTGGATGTCTATAAATCGCATTATACTTGACTGACTCCATGTGCTATTTTTTCGCGCCCCATCTAAGAAAACTATTGCTTGTTCAGTCAAAGTCCCGTCTAACCTTATATAATCGAAAAAAACTTTGAGCCTGGCGGGATATTGTCGTTTACCGTCTGCAGACTTTAGCCCATACGTGAAGTTGGAAATCGGGTCATAGCTATATTCCGCATCCTGAATCAAATCATCTTATGTTAAGAGGGGGTCCTAAATAAAGGGTCACTTATGGTTCGGGTCCAGAGGGACTCGAACCCTCGACCAACTGCTCCGCAGGCAGCCATTCTATCCAAGCTGAACTATGGACCCCATGCTAGAGAGGATTTCTCCATATATGAATTTCCCTTAATTGTGGTCTCTTATTTCGTATGGGGGCTCCCCAAATAAGGCGACTAAGGGGTGTTTGGAGGGTTAAGAGTGCATATGACGCATAACTTGTAGTAATGGTTTGAGCCTAACCAAAAATGCTCCCTAATTGAATATGATACTAATGAAAGGAACTTTACAACAGAAATGAATTGAAAAAATTTGACGTTAACTTCTCGGGAGGAATAATTAAGCGAGTTAGGAAATTATTCCTTAGGACGTGTAGATGAAAAAGACTGAAATAGGAATTGTTGTTTGTAAAACGTATAATTTCTGATTCAAATATCCTCAGCGATGGTCAAATTACATCAGCCTTCTTATGGATCGAACTTGGGTGATGGCTTCTGATCTTCGTGATTCATTTCCTGGTGATCAAACCCCACAGATCCGCAAGTATCTGCGACGTCTTGCTCGCTTGGGGTCATATAAACATATTATTCGACATTCGGAATGGCTAGTATCTTGTCCACAATAGGTAGGAACATGTGAGGGTATTTAGAAGGTTGTCTTATAATATCTCGAGCCGTTTGAATGATATCTTCTACTTTGAGCCTGCCTCCTGTGATAGAATTAAGTTTTCCCAATTCCCCTTCAAATATTTCACGCCCAACGTAGAAAAAATCTCGATTTTCCTCCTTGTTTTCCATGGATTTAATTTGTGTCTGCTGTTCTTTTATCGTCCGGCGAAGTGCTTCGATCCTCCTCCTCAGTTCAAGATTGGTCTGTCTTAGATAATTCAGCTGATCAGGGAAGCGCCTATTACAAAGTAAGAACTTGGTATTGCTTTCGATTGTTCTACAATGCCTAAATAATAAGACCTTTTTCCTAGATAGATCCAATATCTCCTGCTCTAAATTCTCTGTGAGAGTGATTTTCTCTTCTATTTTTTTCCTAACTTCGAGAGGAGTTTTGCCGTACGCACCAATAAAATTACTGAACTTGGTCCAAAATTCAACAATCTTGTGAGGATGAGTGCAAAACCACTTACAAGCGACGATTATTTGAGTCATGAGAACCTCCATCTCGTCTTCAGCGAGTCCTTGTAGCTTGAGATAACTTCTGACGCGAATTATCATGGCATATTGGTATATGTCAAGACCATTCTTTTCCAAATTAACCGCTACCGCGTGAAACAATCTCAATTTCGGCTCCGAACCCTCCAAATCTCTTAACATATTCAAAATACTGCTCTTGCCTACACGTAGCTTTGCGGCTATACCGCAAAGAGTATCCCTGTAGGTACAAACCGAGTACCTGATCCGCTATGTATCGAGGTAGTTTCTTGCGTCCGATGTATGATGTTATACTATAATATCATATATATTTTATCTGTTCTAATCCACTTTCTTTTACCCCTATAATATTATTTCATCTAATTCATCATTATAAGGAAAACCTGGCGTTTGAACTTTCAAATCAAGGGCCCACCTCAAGCACGATGTTTGGACAACTTGCCGGACAATAAATGGACAATAAATGGACAATAAATGGACGACCGATAAAAAAACTTTTGAGGAAAGGTTATAAAAATTATATTCATTTGTTATTAGGATCAGATATTTACACAATATCATTTACAAACTGAAAAATAATTCAATTTCTCTTTTCGGATTATTTCGGATAATTTCGGATAATTTCGGTTAATCTCCTCTCAACCATTTTTTAGTAGTTTCCATTGGTCAAGATATATTCTCGACAATGCTAACTGAATTGTGTAGGACGCTGAAGCCGGTGACTGCTGTAGGATATCTGGTTTGGAAAACTTGAATTCATAAACACGTATACGAATTGGGCGTTTTTTTCCAGATCTTTCCTACAAATTTTTTAGGAAGCATGCGATAGCTAACCTAATTTATAAATCGGTTATGATAACTTGGGCTTACATTCCGGAGACTGATTGAGGGTAAGATTATGGGAGAAACTTTTACCGAAGCTATGAATGACCATATTCTTCTGTTCGATGGTGCGATGGGTACCGAGATTCAGAAGCTCGATCTTAAACCTAACAGTTTTCCTGAGAATAAAGAGGGATTTAACGACGGTTTAGTACTTAGTAATCCCGACTTGATCAAGGAAATTCATAGAAATTATTTGAAAGCTGGCGCAGATTGTATTGAAACAAATACTTTTGGAAGCAATGAGTTGAAACTTCGTGAGTATGGCTTTGCTGATAAGACAGTGGAGTTTAATAAACAAGCCGCGCTTTTAGCGAATTCTGTCATAAGGGAGTTCACCGACAAACAAAGATTTGTCGTCGGATCTATGGGCCCAAGTGGATATTTGCCTAGCTCAAACGATCCTGATCTGGGTTTGATTGAATTAGATGAAATTGTAAAGGCATTCTCACTCCAAGCGGAGGGCTTGATTATCGGTGGAGTGGATGCCCTGCTTATTGAAACAAGTCAAGACATACTGGAAGTCAAACTTGCCATCAGTGCGTCTCAGGAAGCAATGCGAAAAACAGGCAAGGTAGTACCCGTTATTGCTAATGTTACTCTTGACAAGTACGGAAAGATGTTATTGGGAACTAATGTCCAGGCCGCTTACACTACTGTATGCGATATGGGAATATCCGTATTTGGGCTAAACTGTTCTACTGGACCGATGGAAATGGATCCAAGTATACGATGGCTCGACGAACAAGAGGAGCTGCCATTACTGGTCATACCTAATGCTGGAATGCCTGAAAATGAAGCTGGAAATGCTGTTTATAAGATGACACCTTCCGATATGGCAAGCGTTCTTCACCAGTTCTTACAAAAGTATAAAAGAATTAGAATCGTCGGAGGCTGCTGTGGAACAACCCCTGAACACATACGTGAGTTATCAAAGGTGATAGCGTAGTAATGTCTATACCAATTATAACTTGCATCAATTAACTATTCCGTAATCAAACTGATCAGCTTGAAACATAAAGTTCCTCGTGTTAGCTCTGCTATCAAAGCCGTCGAGCTTGGACAAGTCCCTCCACCAATGATAATCGGCGAGCGCCTAAATACTCAAGGTTCAAAGAAAGCAAAGAGTATGGTGCTAAACAACGATTTTGATGGCCTTGTGAACCTTGCTAGAGAACAGGTGAATGATGAAGCTCATTGCATTGATGTTTGTGTTGCAACTACTGAAAGATCTGACGAAAAAGAATTTATGAAAAAATTAGTCAAGCGGCTAAGTCTTGAAGTTGAAGCACCTCTTGTGATAGATTCTACAGATCCCAAGGTTATAGAGGAAGCTGTCATCCAGATTCCTGGAAAACCAATTATCAATTCCATTAATCTAGAAGGAGACGGTTCTAGGTTTCATTCCTTGGCTCCATTGATGTCGAAATATGGAATTCCAGCAATCACAATGTGTATAGGTCCCGCAGGGATGGCCAAAACTGCAAGTGAAAAGATAGAAGTTGCCAAACTACTTTATGAAACGGGTAAAAAATACAATCTAGAGTCTTGGCAATTTCTCTTTGACGTGTTGACCTTTACACTGGCAACAGGCGAACCTGAATATGCTAATTCTGCCAAAGAGACACTTTCTGCAATATCTCTTATCAAGAAGGAACTCAAAGGAAGTTTCACTACCTTGGGGCTAAGTAATGTTAGTTTCGGTCTGCCATCCAGTGCCAGAAAAGTAGTAAACTCTGTTTTTCTACATCATGCAATCCGTGCAGGACTCGATACTGTAATAATAAACGCAAAGGACATTATTCCAGTCGCTGAGATTGCGCCAGAACAAGTAAAACTTGCTGAAGACCTAATCTTCAACAAACACGATAATGCTCTTTCAGATTTAATCTCCTACTTCACTGAAAATAAAGGTTTGACTGTCTCGGCATCCAAGAAGGTTGATCTAGATCCCAGTTGGGATTATGACAAGAAATGTTATTTCCGCATAGTAAACCGCATCAACGAGGGAATCGAGGCAGACGTCAAGGGTTCAATTATAAAAAGAGTTTTACAAAAACTTCCGAACGATCGTAATCGTAGCGAGAACAACGTTACCACCACTTTGACAGACAATCCAGCACTTGCACATGAAGCCGCTGTTGGAACGCTTAACGAAGTCTTGCTCCCTGCAATGAAAGAAGTTGGTGATAAATTCGGCGCAGGTGAATTGATTCTGCCTTTTGTGTTAAAATCTGCAGAGTGCATGAAACTAGCCGTCGCTGAGCTCGAAAAATATTTGATAAAAAAACAGGGTATAAGTAAGGGGAAGCTAGTGCTATGCACAGTTTATGGAGACGTACATGATATTGGGAAGAACTTGGTAAAAACAATTCTTTCAAATAACGGTTACTCAGTCTATGATCTTGGAAAACAAGTTCCGATAGCAAGGATCGTAGAGAAGATAAAAGAAGTAAGTGCAGATGCAGTGGGTTTGTCTGCCTTATTAGTATCTACGTCAAAACAGATGCAAATATTTGTAGAGACTGCGAGGCAGATGAATCTAAATACCCCAGTACTTTGTGGAGGAGCAGCAATAAATAGTGATTATATTAATCGCATAGCCAAGAATCAAGATATTTACAATTCGGGGGTCTTTTATTGTAAGACGGCTTTTGATGGTCTAAGGGTCATGAATAAGCTGATGTCAGCCGAAAAAGAAGAATTCCTGACTCAATGGATACACAAATTATCTTCGTGGAAAGACAAACCCGCTGGCACTGTTACTGAAACAGCTATCGTTCAAAGCTCCATAGTTCCTGTATCGGCCCCAGTCCCGCCCAGAATAGATATTCAGATTCGGTTAGAGCCTAAAGACATTGATCTTTATGAGATCTGGAAATATTTGAATAAAAAATCATTATTTGTATTATCATGGGGAATCAGGGGTGCAGCAGCCAAGGACCTCGGGCCGGAGACAGAAAAGCTGTATTTGGAATGGAAAGACAAGGTTGTAAATGAAGGGCTATTTTATCCACGTATAGTCTATGCATATTTTAAATGTCATGGCCTCAACACTAAGCTAACTGTAGAGTCAAAGAATGGAGATGTTGTTTTTGATTTTCCAAGATCTTCAAAAGGCAAGCGTCTATGTATAACAGATTATTTCGGAAAGGAGGACATCGTAGCCTTTCAGGCTGTAACCGTAGGTAACGAAGTTTCTAAAAAAATTGATGAGCTAAATTCCCAAAACAAGTATACAGATGCATACTATTTGCACGGCCTAGCTGTGGAAACTGCAGAAGCTTTAGCAGAATGGACACATGGAAGAATTAGAAAGGAGCTTGGAATAGATAATAATCGAGGTCTAAGGTATAGCTGGGGATATCCAAGTTGCCCAGATGTATTACAACATTATTTGGTTTGGAAACTTATCGAAGCATCAAAGTCCGGCATGAAACTTACGGAGGCAGGACAGATAATTCCCGAACAGTCAACTGCCGCTATTGTGGTCCACCATCCAGAAGCGGAATATTTTTTATTATGATTAAAAATCCCCATTAGCAAACTGTATTAATATTATATAATATAAGAAATAAATGCGTGTGAATCGAAGTGCATACTTTCAATAATGGAACCGTCTACTAATCAGTCTTAGGGAATGGCTATTACAGATTTCTCGTTCGCTTGTGCAGTAGATGATGTTCCTGCATACTTTACCTATGACAAAGATACGATGCTAATTATTCAATCAAAATCATCTGCAAAAAGAGGAAAATCCGATTTTCAAAACATCGAGAAATTTATTCCTGCACTTATTTCTCATGAGTCAGTACATGTGGTCATCGCCAGAATAGAAAATAATTCAATTTCAGAATCACTTGATACCATAGAAGTTATTGTGGAAGTTGATGGTAGAAGGTTCCAGGTAAGTATTAACAACATTCTTTTCGCAAACGATAATTCTGGTTTTGTATTATGGTAAATAACGTTATAACAACGCCCTGTGAGAACTTGTATAACCGACGTGGATAGGTTTAGACCTTGTAAATTATCGCATGCATGGACGTTTCATAGTTCTTGCATACAATTTCAAGTCATTCTCCAAATAGCTGTTGGAAGACGTTTGGTTAATTTTGTCTACAATAGCACTCCCGACAATTACGGCGTCCGCGCCAGCATCAAGCATTGACCTGACGTGTGAAGGTCGACTGATACCGAAGCCTACACCTATTTTCTTATTGGGCCCGGCTATCCTCCTTATTTTTTTTATGGCAGTTATCGAATACTTACTAATCGAAGTACGTGCGCCAGTCGTTCCAAGAACCGATACAACGTACGTAAATCCTGAAGAGTAATTGATGATTTTCTTAATTCTATCGTTACCTGTATTTGGAGACACAAGAAAAACAGTTGCCAGATCAAGCAACCTCGCGCATCGTGCATAGCTCTCCGATTCTTCTATTGCCATATCAGGCAGAATTAGTCCGTCTATGCCTGCCATTTTCAGTTTAATAAGGAAATTATTAATTCCCGCCTTGAATGGGATGTTTGAATACGTCATGGCCAAAATTGGGAGTTCTGGAAATTTCATTCTCAATCTATGCGAAAGCTGGAGACATTTGTCTACCGTAATCCCTTGTGTGAGTGCGTCCAACGAGGCTTTTTGAATAGTCGGGCCATCTGCGATTGGATCTGAAAACGGAATTCCTACTTCAACTATATCTGCTCCTCCTAACACCAACGAAGAAACTATCTTTTCACTGAGGAGCAGAGATGGATATCCTGCTACAATATAACATATAAGGGCCTTCTCGCCCTTCGAGTCCAATGAGGAAAATTTTTTATTTATTCGATTATTTTGTGAAAGGAGCATTTTTTGTGCTACCTCGGTTTGAATGACTATATTTCATAACTTCCTCCATATCTTTATCACCTCTGCCAGACAACGTGACTACAATTCGTTCATTCTTCGTCATTTTCTTAGCAAGACTCATGGAATAAGAAATTGCATGAGCTGATTCTAATGCCGGTATTATTCCCTCTAATTTGGAAAGTGTGAGGAACGCCTTTAAGGCATCGTTATCTGAAACTGCAACATATTTAGCTCTTCCTGTCTCTCTCAGGTGAACATGTTGAGGGCCTACTCCAGGATAATCCAATCCGGCAGAAATGCTATGCGTGTTCTGTACTTGTCCGCTGCTATCCTGAAGGATGTAGGTTTTCATTCCATGCAAAATTCCTTCCGAACCTGCAACTAATGTTGCAGCGTGGCTGCCCGACTTAATGCCTTTTCCTCCGGCTTCCACACCGTATAGCATGACTTTGCTTTCATCGATAAACGGGAAGAAAGTACCGATAGCATTGCTGCCGCCCCCAACGCAAGCAACAAGAGCGTCAGGAGATGTACCTGCCGCGTAGCTCATTTGTTTTTTTATCTCCTTACCGATTACGCTCTGAAAATCTCTCACAATCATCGGATACGGATGTGGACCTACTACCGAGCCGATTAGGTAGTAAGTGTCTAAAATGTTTGATATCCAATCCCGAATGGCTTCATTAATTGCATCTTTGAGTGTCTCAGTACCGGAATTGACGCTATGTACTTTTGCTCCCAGTAATTCCATTCGATAGACATTTGTTCGCTGTCTTTCGATATCGATAGCTCCCATATAGATTTCACAGTCTAATCCCAAAAGTGATGCGGCCATCGCAGTACCAACCCCGTGTTGTCCGGCACCAGTTTCAGCTATAATCCGAGTTTTGCCCATCATTTTTGCCAGCAGACACTGGCCTATACAATTATTAATTTTGTGGGCTCCGCCATGAAGAAGATCTTCACGCTTCAGAAAAATTTTTGCCCCCCCAATATAGTTTGTTAAATTTTTTGCAAAGTATATAGGAGTTGGTCTACCTGCATAATTTGAAAGATAGTACGATAGATCCCTTTTAAATTTGGGATCCTTCTTGAATTTGGTATAGGCGTTTTCAAGTTCCTCTATTGCCGGAACTAGAGTCTCCGGAACAAACTTTCCTCCATAATTTCCATACTTTCCTTTAACAGGAAATTTACTCAAATCCATAGCTTCAATGCTCCTTACAAGACGAAGCGATCTAATCCCATTTAATCTACTCTATTACACCATTCTCGGACTTTTGATATCGGATCTTCTGATTCCATTATGCTAGTTCCGATCAAGAAACCATCAACACCTAGCGATGACAATTCTTTAATCTGGTCCGAACTAGAAATGCCACTTTCACTTATAATTATATTTTTTCCTTTTTCATATTTTCGTAATAGTGTTCTGGTAACATCCAAATTAACATCAAGGCTGTCCAAGTTCCTGTTGTTAATTCCAATTAAATGTCGTTTATTGGGGCTAGTTAGGACTTCCCTGTATTCGCAATCTTTGTGAACTTCAATAAGCACATGCAACCCTTTGTTTTCGGCATAATCTATGAATCTGTCTAACGTACCTTCCGCTAACCCTTGATCGAATAAGGTTTTTATGAGAAGGATACAATCAGCACCAATTCTTTTAGCAGCATCAATTTGTATTTCGCTTACAATTATATCCTTCATTAAAATGGGCACCGTGACAGTTTTTCTTACTCTTGCAAGATAGTGGATCGAGCCTTTGAACATGAACGGTTGAGTAACTACTGAAAGACCTACAATTCCGCTTTCTGCAAGCCTTCCAGCGAGGTTGACTAAGTCTATCTGATTGTATTCCAAAATTGTACCGCGAGATGGCGAGGAAAACTTTATCTCGCATATGATTGGAAACCCACTGCACGCAAGAATGTAATTTCGTAATGAGAAAGTGGAATGCGAGTCTAAATTATACATTTCAGCATTGTAATAGCCTTCATCGATTGCCTTAAATGAATTATCGGCAAGGGTTCGAAGTAATCCAGTATTGTTAAGAAATCGGCTCAAATTTTTACTAGCTCTTTTGATCTTTGTAACAATCTTTTAGACAGGGGCCCTTAAAAATTTATCAAAGATTCAAAAGTCCAGATATAATAAGAGTTTAAACAAACAAAATCAGCCTTATGAAATAATCTTTCCTCTGAAGATTCAGTCAATACCCTAGGCCTAATGCATCTAGATTAATTAATATAGTATCTTCCATAATTATTCAATTCAATCTAAACTTGCCTGAGAGCGAAATATTCCTTGACAGATCCAAACTATCGGCCAGATACATACCGAAGGAGCTTCCGCATCGTGAGAAGCAAATATCTCTAATTCAATCAATTTTCAGGAATTCTTACAGTAAACCTGAAGATTTCATGCTAACCATTCTTCAAGTGGTGGGACCTGCAGGAATAGGTAAAACTTCCACCGTAATGAAATTCTCTGAAACACTAGAGACAGAATTCAACAAATCGGGCTTAAAGATTAAAGTAGCTTACATAAACCTTAAACTTCAGGGAGGAAACAAGTACGCAATTTACAGGTTTCTCCTCGAAAAAATAGCACCAGAGCTTCCTGCTCAGGGTTTGAGTGCTGAAGAAATGCTACGATATTTGCTATCATATCTAAGAGAAAACAAAACATATGTTCTGATCATCCTCGATGAAATTGATTATCTTATTCGTTCCAGTAAGGATAGTAGCATCATATACGACTTTACTCGCCTTAATGAATTTGATTTAACTGAACATTGTAACGTATTAGGAGTAATTTTTATTGCAAGAAGCACAGAATTTTATAGCAAAATTGATAGTGCAGAACTAAGTACTTTGGGTAGAGTACCTATCGACTTTCCGATATATACCGGAAAACAAGTGGCCGACATATTGATCAAAAGGTGTTCAGAATCATTTAATCCAAGGGTAGTTGGTTCGGATATTATTGATGAAGTCTCTGCCATTACGCTTTCGAAGCATGTGAATGGAGATATAAGATATGCCCTAGACCTTCTTTTATTTTCTGGACAACTCGCTGAAACACAAGGAACTGGAAGGATAACTTTGGATCAGATCCGCAAAGTACACGGACAGAGTCATACATCGATCACAACAGAGGAAATAATTGAACTTCCAAAGAATCATCTCATGACTCTCATGGCAGTTGTAAAGACATTGCAGGCAAGGAAGAAACAATATGTTGAGCTTAAGGAAATTCGTTTGCATGCGTTAGAGTTAGCAGAAGAACATAAGGTGAAAAAGTTCGAAGTGGAGGACTTTCTAAATGATTTAATCGATCGAAAAATAATTGAAATGAAATCACTAAAGCAAATAGGAATAAATTGTACAGCTTTAACTGATCTTGAGCCAGTCTTGGAAAACCAGTTGAAAAAGAAAAGGTAGAATGGAAGAACAGGATAGTAAGAATATCATTGAAACTGGAATCGGGACTCTAGGTAAGATCAAAATAATTCGAGCTCTTACTGAAGAAAGGAAGATGGTTACGATATACGTTCTTCACAAGAGGACAGGTCTAAAAAGGGAGGACATCAAACGTAATTTGAGAGACTTGACAAGAATAGGTTGGATCAAAGAGAAAAAAATGGCTAACACGATGTACTATTTGAATCGAGATAACGAATTTGTAAAGAATCTTTTGGAATTTTTTCTGAATGTAGGATATATAGGAGAAGGCTAAGCCCAAACCAAAATTTTTACTGCATATATCTTTTCCAGTTTTTATCCACAATAAATTTTCTTCAAAATCTCTGTAGCCCTTTGTTGAAACGATGTACTTCTGTAAATATTAGTTTTAATGTTTAATCAAGCGCTAAACAAAGGTGTTTTTGATCGCAAAAATTTGGAGTCTATGAAAAACGATTAAAAAGGTGAAAATATAAACTTCTATGTGCGGACAAAATCTAATACAAATTTAGCGCCAAAGTTTATTTTTGTTACAGGAGGTGTCATGTCTGGTTTAGGAAAGGGGGTGATAACCTCGTCCACGGCTAAACTCTTACAATTATTAGGTCTTAATGTATCATGTGTTAAAATTGACCCTTATGTAAATTTTGATGCTGGAACAATGAATCCAATGGCTCATGGCGAGGTGTTTGTAACAGATGATGGAGGTGAATGCGACATGGACATCGGAAACTATGAAAGATTTCTTGATATTTCTATGACTGAAAGCCACAATATTACCACGGGCAGAATATATTCAGAAGTTATCAAGGCTGAAAGAGAAGGAAAGTACCTAGGCCAATGCGTGCAAATAATACCTCACGTCACGGACACGATAAAGGATAGGCTCAGAACGCTCGCAAAGGGCCTCGATGTTCTGGTTGTAGAATGTGGAGGCACAGTTGGCGATATAGAGAGCCTACCATTTCTTGAAGCTCTTAGACAAATGCAGTTGGAATCTGGTGAAACCGATTCGCTTTTCATACATGTAACGTTAGCGCCCATACTAGATGTTGTAGGTGAGCAAAAAACCAAGCCGACACAACATAGCGTACAAGAATTGCGAAGAATTGGCATCCAGCCTAACATGCTGGCAGTTAGATGTAAAAATCCTCTTAACCACGAAGCAATTCATAAAATATCCTTGTTTGCGAGCGTCAGGGAGGACTGTGTCATTTCATGCCACGATGCTCCATCTATTTATCATGTGCCCGAGATTTTAGAGCAACAAGGAATGGTAAAAGTAATTGTTCAAAAACTAAATTTAGGAAATTTGAAAATTAAATGGAATAATTGGAAATCAGTAACTCGAGCATACCTGAATCACAATTCGAAAGTCAAAATAGCTATAGTCGGCAAATATGTGGATTTACCTGACAGCTATGTTAGTGTATACCAGGCTCTGTTGCACGCCTCTGCCAAACTTTACAGAGGATTGAGCGTTCAATGGATAGAATCTGAATTATTTGAAACGGGAAAAGGCGAGCTAAAAATGTTGAAAAATTTTGATGGAATACTTGTGCCTGGAGGTTTTGGAATGAGAGGAAGTGAAGGTATAATGGAAGCAACAAATTTTGTTAGAACCCAAAACATACCCTTCCTTGGAATATGTTTTGGTTTTCAGCTTGCGATTTTAGAATTTGCGAAACATCAATGCGGGATACCCGATGCTACCTCCGAAGAATTCAATTCGAATGGAAGCAACCAGGTCGTCAAGTTTATGCCTGAACAGAAAAACATAAGCAACTTTGGTGGCTCAATGCGATTGGGTAAGCATAGAATTAACATAGATCCCAAGACAA
>DASWDL010000204.1:0-4556 GCA_036395315.1 Nitrososphaeraceae archaeon | reverse complement strand
ATTGGCTGTAAGGACACTAATTAGGAATTAATAGTTTTTTGCGACCTGGGACGATGGCAAGGCGAACTAAAGAGAATACGTACATACAGGAATACTCTGGTTTCTTTCCTAGTCTGGCCGTTTGTGAATCAAATTTGACACGACTTTTAGATCCATTAAATAAATTATGGGATTCATGAGTGTGATTCCAATCCTTCTAGCATGGTCGTGGAGTCATATTGAATAATACCAGAAGCCATGATTTGGTAAGACAAGTATTGCTAGTGTTACCGTAACACATTGTTTTAGTTTTATCGTATCCTTAGCCTCTTCATAGTGGTGTTCAAAACAGGAGCTTTTGAAAAATCATTTATGAGTCCTTCGATCGCTATATTCATCATTGAAGAATGCTGCAAGTACCAATATTGTTTAAGGTGCTTGCGAGGGGGTGTATTTAAGAGGGTGGTTTTAACTCGATACCATATTTAGGTGCTATACTAGCAAGCTTTTGTATTTGTTCGTTGGTAAATGGCGGAGGCTTTATGTTGATATCTGAAACCTCCACACCTACCTCTACAAAAAATTGCTCAAACCCTGGTGGGGATAGTATCCCTATTAGTTTTGCAGTCTCGTTAGTTTCATTTTTGAAACTATGCAAAACATTTGGTGGGACATTAACAAATGTTCCAGGTTTGGCTTCAATCCTTTGCTTGTCCACCATGAATGTTATTTGACCTTCAATTACGTAAAAACCTTCATGTTCGTGTGTTTGAATGTGTGGAGGAGGACCTCCTCCTGGAAAAACCTTAGCTTCGATAAAGCTGTAAGTTCCACCTGTGTCTTCCTTTGATGCAACAATTGTATTGATGTCACCAACTACAGCTATGTGTTTTCCTTTGTTAGGTTCAACAATCTTTACTTTTCTGTTTTCCAATGCTTTGTTGTATAACTAGACTTCTATATCAAATGATGCCTATGCTTGGTATGGTAAAGCGGTAGCTAATATTCATGAAGACAACATTGATAGTACTCTAGATTTACTTAAAAGGGCACTTCAGCTTGATGATGGGCTCAGGGCGACAGCAAGGCAAGACAAAAGTTTCGGTCCTTAAATAACCATACTTTGACAATTTGTCAAAGCTTCCTTAACACTCTCTGATAAGGCTAATGTTCTTTTGCTATCCATTGAGTAATTGTTTGTTATAATGAGAGCTTGTTTTACAAACTGATCTATTCCTCTGCACAAGTACAAATGGTTGTTCCGTTCTATTCTATCTTCAATTGCTGGAGAAGTCAGCCTCTTTTGTCGGACATATCCTCCTAATATAATCAGTAGAGATAAGTATTCATACTTATAGACGAACTCCTCCAAAGTATCAATGCAGCCATCAATTATTTCATATGAATGAAAAAGGCGATCATTTCTTATTATAATTATATTGAGAGTTTCTTTTTGAAGTTGTGCCTTCTTTTTTTCTATTCTTTCCTTTACTCTATAAGTTTCATCTACATTGAATCTAGGTCCACGAAAGACAGAAACGTCTTTTACATATTCATACTCCTCTATGATATTGTTTTTCATAGCCCATTCTTTCAATTGGTCACCATTTGATTTTGTTGCAAATGCTAGTTTTATTTTGTTACCCTCGATTAATGAAGCAAATCCAGTATCTTTTGCTGCCAGAAAAATTGTGTAGATTTTGGGTAAGATACCCCTAAGAACAGGCATAGAAATATACTCTTTTAGAAGTACCCCAGCATACAATATGTCACCCTTTGACGTCAAGGGGAAGAGTTTTTCCGGGATTTGATTTGATGTCCAAACTATATCTTTTTCCTTGGGGTTGGGATTACTTAATTTGGTCAATTCTACAATTGTCTTTCCTTTGATATTCCCGTGAGTAATAGACCAATCAGGAGTCTTAGAGCTGGATTGGGGAACAAATTCTATATGAAATCCATAGTCTACCATACACTTGCCGACAGACAGATGCACCAATGCTTCGCTAAACTCATCTTTGTTTCTTAATTTCTTTAAAATTTCAATCCCATTAGTTTGGGCTTTCAAACTCATGACCGCTTCCACCAGGCTAATTAGATACCGCTTTGTCCAAGGGGCTCTGTTTATATTTATATTCAAAATGACGGGATGTTTTTCAGTATTTAATTCCTCAAGGCTCTTTCCAAATATGATTGGTATATCAGCGAGTGCTTGCTTTGCTTTTATTTTTTCGTTAGGAGTTAGTTCTTCCGTATTGTCTATATTTGACGATAGCTCTTCTAATAATCTCACGGGCAAAATGTTACACGAGAGGTACTTAAATTAATCCTTAGGATCATTACATTAAGGGTGTATATGGTGAATCTGGAATTGATATACGAATTTTGTTTATAATTAAAGGATTGAGATAATATGTCATTGGCAATTGAATTTCCGATAAACGAGACAGATAATAATCTACTTAAAATCTCAAAAAATAGAAGAGTATGTAAGGAACAGTTCTTCTCCTGGTGCCAATCTCTATGACATTGCATGTAATATTATGCAACAGTCAAAAAAACTAGCGGTCAAGCTCTTTGAGCTCTCTTACAAATATTATGCAAAGTCAGATAACCTCATTGGCATGGTGGATACTCAGGCATATTTCTTTTCCAACCATTAGTCTACTTAACATACCTATAGTGGTTATGTCTGTTCAATTTGTAATCCAGGTTCTTTGACCATGATACTTCCAATAAGAAGCTTCATTTTTTCTATACTTTCTTTGAGGTAGGGAATTAGTTCTAGACTCTGACCGTCTTCAAAAGTAAAAGTAATCCTCCAAGGGGAACTAGTAGTTGTTTTGGACCCCAAGTTTTCATAAATGGTAATACTTTTTCTGATAGGAATATTCTTTCTATGAATACCAGAATTTCTAAGTTCAATAATATGGTCAAGCCAAAAGCCGTCTTGACTTACTGAACTTAATTCGCATAGCAATCGTTGATTTTTGGTTTTGTAAAGCTTCTTGACGACGTTCAGCAAGTTCACGTCTTTGTCTTTCAATTGCAAGTTAAGCTTGTCTTTTATACGAAATATTAATGCGTCTCTGGCTCCAATTAACTGAGTAAGTAAGCATTCAAGTTCATCTTGGAATTTTACTCTTGATACAAAAGTTTTTAGAAATTCATTACCTTCCACCTTTTGATAACTGACTAACCGATTGTAATGTTCCTCCGCAGAATACAACTTGAATTTTATTCTGTCCTCTATTAACTCTCTGGCTTTATATTCTGATATGGACATTCTATACTCCTTTCTACCTGAGTGCTAAACGTCTCTAACTTATGCTAAGCTTAGGTTCAGTTCTTAGTAGATTTACACAAAGGATACTGCCTATGATTCCAATTGAACCGACAGCTATTATGGCTATCTCTTCAAACATATCTTTCTAATTTCTACATTACGGTTATCTCTATCGCGCTTTTCTAGCGCATCTTTTTTCATTTGGTCAAGTCTAAGTCTCTGATTCTCCTCTTCTATTCTCTTTATCTCCTTGAGACTTTTTTGCATATTCGAAACTTGGCCACCCTTATGCAGGACGTAAATCATAATGATTCCTAGAATGATCCCGATGATTCCAAGAGGGAGAAATACTATTCCGGCTATGATTATTAGGATCGCAATGAAATAACCTATTCCCCTCATTACACCCATATGCTATCCCTACCGTGTGTTCTTAGATAAGCGTCACGGATAAATTGACTGTCAAATTATTCGGGCCTCCCTCTCTTTAAGTCGAGTCTCCCGTTATAAGACGACAGTCTATAACTCGAAGAATGGATAGAAGACAGAAATATAAAAAGTGTAGAATGGGAGTGGTTGAACCTACTTTTAACGGTGAAGAAATGAAATGTTTCCCTGAGCCATATATCTTGTTAGGTACCGTTTCGCCAGGTTTCGCCAATCCTATTGCAACGGTGCTCGATTTAACATGGTTCAAAGTTTCTTCGTTAAAATTCATAATGGGTATTCGATAAAAGGTGTTTAATAATTTGTGTTGTACTACTGCTAAAGAGACTAGCAATAAATTCGAAAAGACTATGGAGGGATCAAAGTAATTGCCGGACTATTAATGACGATGTTGGATTTTGCAATTGTCAATTCACCCTTGTCTTCCGCCGCCATAATTTCGTCTACTGACTTGAGAAGTCGTATATCCTTGATTCCATTCGCATTCCATTTAACGTAATTTATCTCTAACAATGGACTGTATCCGTCATCTTTTGGCAATGCTGACGCTACTACTAACTGAGGTCCCAATGGCCCCGCGCCTTTTATACCGTTGAGGAACACATAACCTTGTTGTCGAGAGGCTTCGCTAGCGTTGGCGAGGACCGGCGCATAATTAACCTTGAAATTAAGAGCAGTCGAAAGAGAAGAACCGATTTGGGCATCCGATGCATCAGTTGCAATAAAATAAGCTATTTTTCCGTCTACAAATACTTTCTCTAGAGGAACAGAAACAGTGGCACTTTCACTTGGTATTGTGCTACTGCCGCTTGATAGTGCGGCTTTGTTTTGCGGTTGGGCAGAG
>DASWDL010000203.1:0-3950 GCA_036395315.1 Nitrososphaeraceae archaeon | reverse complement strand
GGTATATTTTTTCATTAAAGTACGAACCATTGATATTCTTGGTTTCAAATCGGATTATTAAGGGTTTGTCCGTATTTGGATTAGATTAGTTCGAATTTTCCAATTTACAGTATCTCTCCAAAATTAGTGCTTATGAGTCATTGTCGTCTGTGCATCGATGTTGTCCCTTGTAATTTTGCCAAGGCAACTAAATTCAACATCATGGCTGGGCGGATGAATCACACCCCTCATCCATTCTATGCTTGATCGATATTAAGACCTAAAGTTAGCGGTTGTCAGGAAAAAGAATCAACTTTCACAGTCGTAAAAAATTATAAATGAGACTCTTCTAGTTTTTAGACGACTCTGGCTTCATTGCCATCCGGTGGGCCTGGTCTAGAGATCCACCATCCTAACTTTTAGAAAATAAAGTTATTTGCATCCGCTAACTAACTAAGAATGAAAGACGAACCGGCACAACTTGTAACGCTGCTTATCGTCCTATTCCTGATCACGACTACTGGCTACACTTTTTTCAGGATGAAAAGCTAGCCTAGATAACATTCATAACGTAAACGGCTAGGGAAATAACTATCCCACCTCTTTAATATTCTCGAACCTGGTCTACGTTGAATCGGTGGGCCTGTGGATTTCTGCCAAGCCCAGACTAACGAGAACCGTAAAAAATATAAATAATTTTTATCTTAGTTTTTGGTCCGACTCTTTCCTACCCGGTGAGTCGCACTTGCAACAAAATCATTACCTCTGGTGGGTCAGTCAGTCGTCATGCATGGCCCACCAGGGAGTAATTCAACAACTCGGACATCCTATCGTCAAGAATTTCTTTCCTCACTTTTTATCGAATATTATTAATTAAGACATATCATCTCGGTAGGATGGGAATCAACTAGGGCAAGTCTGATTTTCATCAGGGTTCCTTACACACATGAAATTTAATGTAATAGGGTTCTGCAGTATATCCACACATATGACACTTCTTTATTTTAATTTATTCGTGCAACTTTAGGCCCTAAATCTCTTTTTGCGTAGGGACTGTACCAGGGTGGCCATATCTAAGGTTAAAGTTTTTACAAAAAGGATCGTCAATGGCAGCCCTTCCACGATACGAGCAGTACTGAAATTCGGTAATTTCTCCTTTAACCAATTTCGTTAATTCTCTGGCAGTAATGTAGCCATTGTAGATGGGAATTATAATAGCAAATATTACAGTAAGAGCCGCTGCGACGCCAACTGATATGAATACTATATTTCGCTTATTCATTTTTTCCTCGAAAACAAATGAGTAATTATTATCCATAATTCCCAGAAATACTTATTGTTATTTTTTCCTCAAGGGCTTCCATGGTCTTCCGCCTTTTTTCTATCTGCTCAGACGTTTCGCCTATTAGTTTTCTGGTGTTGGTATTGGCAACCATGCAAAGCTTATCTAACACAGTCGGTAGGGCTGAATTTACCATGGCCGCTTCTTCAGGTCTTCACGTGCCGGTACAACAAATTAAAGGCTTGTTTATTGCACAAATCTTCAAAACACCCCTCATATTTTTGCAATTCTTCCATGACCTCCGCATACAATATCCTGAAAGATGGAGTTAATCTTCCCATTTTACTTTGCCTGCTTTTCTTACCAAGAAACGGATATGCTCCATATTTTCAATATTATCAAGATGTTTATCGGTGACATCTATCATCCTGGTGTTGACCAAAAGTAGCATTTCTCCTTCTATTCTACATTCTATGAGGAACAATAACATACGGGCACTCATTTCAGGATAACGCTCTATTAGACCTAGGATTTGCTTAATGGTTACTATTTTATTTTTAAGTGAGCGATTGAAGGTAGGAGCATAGTCAGGAAAAATCTGTCGTTGATAGTCTTCCATTTCGTCAAGTAATGCTAGAGTGATTTCCTTAAACCGATTTGTTTTCTCTAAGGACCATACCATGCTTTATTGCTACTTAATTAGAAAGAGGAGAATCACTGAATGGGAGGAATGGACTCTATCTACACGAGCTGATTTATGTCATTATAAGCGTGAGTGCTAGGGGAATATTTCTTTACGTAACTCCTAATCAAAAGTCTTAGAAATCTAGAGATACTTGGGTCTTTCAATCTTTCTTGGGCAATCTGTTTTACAAGCTCGTAATCTTCTCCAGAAATTTTTGTAGACACAACAGTATTGTATTCTGCCATATTCTATAGTGCAGACATCTTACCTATAAAGGTAAACTACTCAAATGGGTTTACTAGAGTGGGCTTGTGGTAAACTAGTCGGATAAACCACGCAAAAAAGTAAACTTAGGGAATGATGTACTTGGTAGTAATTTAAAGGTTTACTGTTGGAAGTAACTAATGATACGTATCAATTATCCATTGCGATGTCTCCAAATAGGTCTATGTCGCCAGATGGAATTTGGACTGTTATCTGTACCCTTAGGAAGTACACTCAACTGTCGTTAGGGGGTAGGAATTCAGGTTTACTTTAACTGTGCTGCAAAAGAAGAAAAAGTATCAGCGAATGATACGGTTGGTAGTAATTTAAGGATTTACTAATAAGAGTGAGCTGTAACCCGTTTCGCATAATAAAAAGCTCTTCAAATAAGAATGTATATTTTATTTTGCCTAAGTAAACGCTACGAGAGAATGATGGTATAAGCCCCGATTTAAAGGTTTACTAATGCATTTACTATCCCTTTTGAGCGGTCCCACTTGGTATACCATTTACTGACTACAGTTACGAAGGTAAACTGAAGGTAGACCATGCTGGTAAACTAGTCCCACTATTGACTGCATTAAAGGCTTCAAATATCTTCTTTAATACATCATATTGATGAGGATAAATAGTCTCAAAAGGGAAGCTAATCCTAAAGTCACCATAAGATATCGTTGTTGTTGAAGTCGTCAATTGGTTACTTCCAAAGGGCGTTGCTATCTTTCAATAAAAAAGTCATCTGGATGACTTGGCCTCCGTTTCGACGAAGAATGGGTGTGACTCTACTAAAGTTTTCAGCTTGTCTGCAAAGTCACCGTATTACGGATTTTGATCGTCGCATGCATTCAATTAATGTTAAAGAACATCACTTTTATCGGTTGACTGCCGGAGGATAAAATATTCGTTATAAAGAGTTGCCAATCTAGAATCGCTAACTCTCTCCTTTTAATAGTTGCCTGTTTAAATTGGCATTCTTGTCACCTGGATAAATGGGTAGCCCCTCAGTCGAGGTGATAAGCCTAAATCTGTCTATAGCCTCACGTATTGTGTCAAATAAATCAACAGGCGGAGCCTCAATTTCAATACGATGGGAAAAATAAAAAATGCCATTCAAGGATTCGAATAGGGCTAATATTCCATTTTTGGCAGAGTTCCTATTGAGAAAATCTATTATCTGGTACTTGTAGGCAGGAAACTTAAGACAAAGTTTCCAACAGTCTGTTGCGCTGTGAGTAGGCCTCACTGACCATACTGAAGCTATAGTTTTGCCTCTGGAGATTTGATTATGGTTGAAGAATACTTTGCCCTTTCTTTTTGAAGTACTCCATTCCGTTGTTATTTTGTTTGGGAATTTTGACATCAGAATTTTGCCAATTAATTCTGCAAATGATCTTGTCTTATCGTAACTAAATTTAGGTATTGTAGGAATGTAGATGTGCAATCCTGTCTTTCCAGACGACTTTACATGTGATTTAATTTTCAATTCGTCAAGTATATCTTTGGGATCGAATGCCACCTCTGCTGCGGCTCTAAATCCCCGTTTGTTATATTCAGGTGATGTTAGATACATCATTTTAGCTAAATCTTAGGATATTTGGGTTTACCATTCTATGCTATCGTAGTTTGTACTTTTACATACAGGACATATATCATCCTCTGTAGCAGTGCTGTTAAAAACACAACCGCAGTCACAACATGCGACTAATATTTCTTTTTTAATCATACATTAGTCTCCATCTG
>DASWDL010000202.1:0-13964 GCA_036395315.1 Nitrososphaeraceae archaeon | reverse complement strand
TAAATTAACATTTATATCAGTAGTTTGTTACAATATTGACTGCAGTTGCAGCCTTGGGATCGAGGTCAAGTAACCCGCTGTAAGGGTAATTACTAAAGTCTAGAAATTCTGTTTTATTGTCTCCAATAGTTCTAACGCTAGTTGAGTTAACATATAAACTGCGTAATCCCTCTATGTTGAAAGCAGTATTATTGTCTCGTACCATATCGGAAATAAAACCATCGCCGGCGACTAAAAGCGCCTTTTTTGTCTTTATGCCCCCATTTTCATAATAGCTCTTATAATCGCTTGTTTGGTTCTTGTCAAGTATGTATTTAGGGATCCACAGCCAATAGTTTCTGCCAAGCACAGTCAATATTTTTGTTTCTCGGCTCTTATCCTCGTTGTCAGTAGAATTTTTGTCATTAACAGAGGCAGTAGTCTTTTGAACCTCGTTACCAATAGACGAGATAACCTGGTAATGAAATGATGTCAAATTTAGACTTATCAATAGGGTAGTGCTTACAATCCCAAATAAGCCAATCGCTGAAACTAGAACATAAGGCAATATTTTATTTAGCTTTCTATCTTTGAATGGCCTTGGCACGGTCGTTATCAACCGCGCGGCTGCTATGCAAAAACCAGGCAATAAGGGAATCAGATGCCAATAAGATACATAGCCCAAAAATAAGATAAAGACTAAGAACGGTACTAGACATAAGAACATAAATATATCTCTCTTTAGGAATGTCAAAACAGAGCCAGCAAGTGCGAGAACTATGAAAACTGGGTCTATCGCAAATAATTTGGCTATAGAACTATAGAATCCACTATTTTCTCTTTCTGACTGCCAAAGGACACCATCTATCCATCCGCTGAACTGGCCTAACCAGAGAGCATACTCTGGCCAGGCCAAAGGTATCAAAATGACTGGAATAATCCATATGCAGATAAGTTTTGGGTTTCTCTTGCCATAGGAAAATACCATGTATCCAATTAATGGAATCATAGTAAATACTGAAACCTTCGTAAAAATGGCCATGCCTAGGAACATGCCTGAAAGTATAACGCTCGTAACCTGCCTATTCCGTACGTTACTGCTAGAGTACATTGCAAGTAATATTGCTGAAAGTAGAAAAGGCAGTTGAATGGGTTCAAGCCATACTCTCCTAAGCAACCAAGTAAAGGGCATGACTGCGAACAATATAGAAGCGACAAATGCTACAGTTCTGTTGTATCTGCGTTCAGTTATCTTAAATAAAAGAAATGTATCTGTAATTGCTAGAATTCCCATTAATATTCGTGGAACTAGGAAAATGCTTTTTATTGAAGTCACATCAGCAGATGGGGCTAATGAGTCTGGATAACCAAAAGTTCCTAGGACAGCGGCCAAAAAGAGTTGGCCAAAATATGGGTGGGTGTAAGGATGGAGAGGATAGCTAACCAATTCATTGGATCCTTCTTGGGGACCTAGACCTCTCAGAACGTGCATAGTTTTTCGCAGGTAATGATCTTCATCTCGATATATGTCTGGAAATCCATCCAGATTCCAGAGATGAGTGAAAAGAGATAGAACAATTGGAATTAGAATCATAAGATAGCGTGAAAGATGAGACTCTTGATCTCTATTTTGCAAATCTCATTTAATTTTTTCTACCCTTTATTTACTTATCCAAGCAGGGCAACTACAGATTCCTCTCGTTTCCATCGTAAACTCACAAGATATAACAATAGATTAGTTTTCAAATTAGCACAAAATACTGCGCACGGTGATTAAAGGGAACATATCTTCAGTCGATAATATGTTCCTCAGTTGGCAAGAGCCATATCAATATTAATAATCGGTGTGATTTTTTTACACTTTCAAAGTTAGATAAGATTGCAAAGTCAAATTGTTTGGGTAAATATTTGTTAAAAGATAAAGTATCTTCTTTGGCCAAATTGAATTAGGGATTGGTTCAGAATGTGGCGCATGCCAAAAACTTCAATACTGAAAATATATTAGAGGAGATATCAAATACTACATCTCTTGACCTACTCTCTATTTTGAACTGCGAAGAAAATCAAGAACCATCAAAATCCTCGAACAGAATGCAAAAGACAAAGAATCTCGGGCGATTGCAGAGTAAATATTATAGAAGAATATCAAAGTTGAAGAAGTTAGGGCTCATAGAAGTTAAGAATTCGGAATTGACCTTATCTTCATTAGGTATTATAGTCGTACGTTCTATAGAAACTATCAGCAAGGCTATCGATATCTATGCCAAGCTAAGGGCAGTCGATATTGTATCCATGTCAAACATAGCAACGGACGAGGAAATTCACAAGCTAATCGATTCTCTTATAACAGACGAAAAAATCAGGAATGTTTTGAAACGATTTCCAACCGCTTTATCGAATTCCAGATAGTAGATTCTTAGACCATATCAACATATAAATTCGTCACAAAAAAATCTAACCGTTCTAATCTCTTCCTTGCAAATAGCTAAACGTTAGTTTCTTTCCACATTCATGTTCTTACCTTTTCTAGTAATAATTGATAATTACATTTCTGGCTTAAAAACAGCCATAACCCCAGATTCTCATATAAAAATAGATACTAAAGCCGTCTAGGATAAATCTTCTTAAACCCCATAGGGTAATACGTTACTGGGTACAGTCAATTCATTACGGTTTTCTTATGAAAATTTATTTCTAATTTTTTTATTAGAGCTGTAGTGGATTCTGCAATAGTATAAATTCTTCTGTCCTTGGTCTACTGCGGTCATTTTTGTGTTGACAAATTCTTAACGTATTTAGCAATTTGTGGTCAGCTCACACGATACTCTAGAGTAGAATTTAATAGATACACGATGGGTCCCTCCCCTTGTAGTGAACCGTACGTTTTATCGTAAAAGCTTCCACCTCAGTTAATAATGGCCTACAGCAACAGCCTCGATGCACTTAGAATATTATTATTTGCTCCGCAGTTTGGTGGAGTCATATCTGGTCTTTCGAACAACGGTTCAAGACTCAGCAATGGGCTGGAATACTGTTTGGTTGAAGTTACTTGTAGCACCGGGGTTCAATATGGAATACAGGCTTACGGTGAAGAGGCCGTAGATCTATATCAGGAAGTTATAAAGATTACCCGAGATGAAATTAAAATGTTGATTGCAGGTAAAATATTTTCTAGTCTTCGGTAGAAAAATCGCACATGAGTATTTGTTTTGGACTGCGGATACGATTAATCATCTTCAGTCTTCAATTCATAAGCGTTTATGTATTGCCAAAGTTGGTTAGAATCATTAATTTTGTAATAGCATTTCATTTTCGCTAACATATCATCGTCATCACGTTTTCGACGGTTTTCCTTTTTTCCACTCTGCTATTTAACTAACCTATGATTTAAATTAAGAAATAACTAGCGAAAAATAGTTGTTATGGGATAAGATCAATCATCCAAGCAAGCCTTACTTCCAAATTCAAAATATCTCATTGGGTTTTCTAATGTTGATTCGTCATATGTTATAGCACTTGCTTTCCTTTTCTTAAGAGAGGTCGGTTGAACACTCAAGGACTATAGCTGATGAACTTTCTGGCATAACTCCTACTCCCTCCCTGTCTTACAAGGGCACTCTTTGATAAATACTGTAAGATATCTTACAATCAGCTCATGTCCAATATCCCAACAACTGAAGACTCCATTAGATTGAAACGACTTCCGCATCTTCAAACAGCTTATGAATATCTTCATGGAGTCTCATTCAACGTTAAAGGTATGCGTTCACTACTAGATATTTTAGCCGGAGATATGGTTTGTATCATAGGCAGTTCTGAATTTACAAACACAGTTCTTACTAGATTATGCGTTTTATGTTTATTACCCAGAAGACATGGTGGCCTGGGACTCTATAATTCTTCTTCGAGTGTATTTATCCTCGATGCCGGTAATTGTACTAATGTGTACCAGTATGTGACTTTCATGAAACAAAGCGGACTGGATATAAAAAGAGCATTACAACATATAGTAATATCAAGACTTTTTACAATCTATCAGATTGTAAATTCGGTACTATACGAGCTACCCAAAATCATTCAAGAATTCAATGCTAAAGTTGTGGTAATTCCAGACCTGCTGAAGATGTTTATTGATAATCCTCAACCCCATACAAAGGAAGTAGAAGTACTACTAAAAGAAATTAGAAATTCATTGTACAAAGTAATAAGGAGAAACAATATTGTACTGATCGCTTCCCTTCACTCAAACTATAACAGCGAACAATTGTCTGGTTTATCATCAAACTTACTTTATCTTTTTAACAAGGGCATTGAAATAGTTGAAAATAAGACCAATGAACGGCTAAAGCTAATAATACTTGAAAAACCTTCAGTGCCATTTCAGGATTTTGTTATTAGAAAACAAGTTGGTCTATCAATTGAAGATCTCAACTGCCCCTATGCAAAGTGAGAACTGATTGATTTGGGTAGAACCATTCCATCATTTAGAATTGCAAGTATGACAGAAGAGCGGAAATGGCGGTCATTTAGATGCAATCTCAGTAAAAAGGATAGAAAATTATTTGATGAGATGTTTGCTATTTCCCGATTATACAATTCAGCTTGTTCTAATTGTGTTAGACCTGTAGTGGTATCATGCGTCTTAATGTTAATAATATTCCATCATTATAAACAAATAATTCAAGTAGCAAAACAGGTCATGGTAAAAACTGGAAAACGATCCAATGTCATACAATAGGATGAATTCATTAACTAATTGATCCACTATAGGAAGGATTCACAGCATGATATTGTTAACACAGGAAATTCAATCATGGCAAGGCTTTTCCGAGACACTGCGATCAGAAGACAGAAAATTATTCCTACAAATGTTGAATGACTGTTACCAATTAAGTGAAGCAATTAATTCTAAGGGAGAATATTTTTCAACAGAATCCTTGCTTATGGGTCTGGTATTTGTACAACATAAGATAATACATTGGCTGATAAATCATAATTCAAAGAACATCCAACAATAGTGGCAATCTACAGCATAGGTAAAAAAATATATGATATCTGGATGTTTATTCGACGCCTATCCCTTATCTGACAAGATGGTATTTTGGATAAAACAGAATAATGGAAAGACTACGAGAATAATAGATGATTGGACTCACTCAATATACGTTGCATCAGATAGTAAGTCCATACTCAAGTCAATTATTAATAAAGAAGAGATCTCTTCTTTCGTTAAGGATTATGAAATTAGAACAAAATATGAAAAAATGACGGATACTATAGAATCAGAGGTTCTACAACTGACCTTAACTGAATCTACTAAAGCAGCACAATTAGCATCTCGAATTGAAAGAATAGCAAGATTCGGCGAAGTACGGCTATACAATGTTGATGTTTTACCCGCACAATCATATTTCTATGATCATAATATCTTTCCACTAGCCAATTGTAAAGTTAACCTTAATACTTCGAAATCAAGTTTACAATGGGATATCCAAGACGATATCTGGTCTACAGATTATGAGTTACCAACATTTGTTGCTGTGCGTCTGACGATATATCCGAAAATAAATGAAGGGAGAATACCAAAATTTTCTGATAGAATAGACTCCATCAAAATTCAAAAGTACAAAGAGAAAGATAGCATCGAGATCAAAAGTCAATCAGAATCGGATATTTTGTACCAGCTTATGAAAGAAATTGCAGCTATAAATCCTGACTTCATTCTAACATACGATGGTGATTCATTCACGTTCCCATATATAGTGGAAAGATCCGAAGAAAATGGCGTAGAGCTTGTTTTGGATAGAGAACGCATACCACTATCACGGCCAAAAAAAGAAGGAATATCTTATTTTTCTTATGGGCGTATTTATTTTAAGCCGACATCGACAAAGCTATTAGGTCGAATACATATTGATACTGATAACTCTTTTGTGTTAAATGAAGCAGGGCTAGAAGGTCTTTATGAATTGGCAAGAATATGCAAGATGCCCTTACACGAAGCATCAAGGGCTAGTATTGGAAAATGCATGTCCTCACTGCAATTTTATTATGCAAGTAAAAAAGGCCTTCTAATTCCATGGAAACCTATAATGATAGAACATCCAAAGACAATGGAAGAGCTTCTTTTAGCTGATCGTGGCGGGATTATTTTTGAGCCTGAGATAGGAGTTCACGAAAAAGTTTCAGAATATGACTTTGTTTCTCTATATCCGAACATTATGTACAGAAAGAATATTTCTGCCGAAACTGTTCTTTGTAATTGCTGTCCTGAATCGAAACTAAGCGTGCCTGGATTAAAAAGATATTATCGTTGTGAAAAGAGAACTGGAATTGTTCCAATCTCGCTTAAGATCCTACTGAATAAGAGGATAGTTTACAAAAAGCTGGAGAATTCTACTAGTGATCCTAAATTGAAATACATTTATGATTTAAGAAGAACAGCTTTGAAGTGGGTTCTTGTAACATCATTTGGTTATCTTGGATTCAATAATGCAAAATTTGGTAGAATAGATGCCCATATTGCAGTATGTGCTTTTGATAGACATATACTAATGCAATCCATGAAGATCGCAGAAAAACACAATTTTTATCTTTTGCATGGCATAGTGGATTCTATATGGGTACGGAAAAAAAATGCCTCACAAATTGATTATTCCAAACTCAAGAAATCGATAGAACATAAAACAGGTTTTGATATTTCATTTGAAGGAATCTATAATTGGATCGTATTTGTCCCTTCAAAGGATAGCACGTCAATATTACAGCCATTACCAGTAGCAAACCGATATTTTGGAATATTTGAAAACGGTATTCTTAAGATAAGAGGAATAGAAGCAAGAAGACACGACACACCCATTTTCTTCTCGGAAGTTCAGCAGATGATATTGAATATAATGGCAGAAGGGAAAACGGTACTGGAGGTCGTAGATTTAATGCCAAAAGTGAAAGAGATTTTTGATACCAACATAGAGATGATAAGAAAGAATAAGATCTCCTTAGATGAACTTGTTTTTACAAGGAGAATATCAAAAGATTTTGGAGATTATGATGAAAGAAGTACTGTCGAAAATCATGCACTAACTCAGTTGAGTAAAGAAGGAAAAGCTCTTAAAGCTGGACAAATTTTGAAGTATGTAGTTACCAATTATTACTACAAAAATGCCGCAAAAAGAAGTATACCTATTGAGCTTACCACTTCGAAAACCAAATATGATGTACGTCGTTATACAGAATTATTTATAGAAACATGTAGTTCCATAATCGAGCCATTTGGAATGAAATTATCATGCGAAACTCGAAAATTATGAATGAATTAATACAAGAACGAAGCTATATTACAGGGCACCTAATACATATTCTGGTTTCCCAAACAATCGAATCTCGGTAATAATGAGACAAATCAAAATTTTAAACAAATTTGTCATGATATTTATTCCCACAGTCTAAATTAGGGCATTAATAGCAAAAATATTCGTGCAGTTTTACTATAGTGTAACATTGTCCCTCGTACTTATGTCAACAATACTGTTGAGCACAACCTTATCTGCACTACCTGCTGTAGTCGCTCAAGAGGAATTCAGGCAACGTGAATTTGTCGAACAGGGGAAACCAAAGATTCTTGATTCACACCTAAAAGTGGAGCAAGTTGCAGGCGGACTTGATACACCAACTACTACGGCCTTTTTAGGCCCGAATGATATTTTGGTATTGGAGAAGGATAAAGGGACCGTTCAGAGAATTGTAAATGGGAAGATGTTGGGCCAGCCACTTTTAGATGTTAATGTAGCTAGCTCCGTTGAAAGGGGCATGTGTGGAATTGCGATATCTAAACATGATTCAAAAACGTATGTCTTCCTATATTACACAGAGATAAGTGGTAACGATGGTGAAGATAGACAGGGGAAGGAACCTGCTGGAAACAGATTGTATAGGTATGAACTAATGGATAATAAGCTCATTAATCCTACCCTTTTGTTGGATCTACCAGCCACCCCAGGCCCTCGCCACAATGGTGGAGCAATCATCATTGGACCTGATAATAACCTGTATGTCCCAATTGGAGACGTAGATGGTTCGTTTAGGGGACCTAGTTCACAGACTGTAACTCAAAATTATCAGAATGGGAAGGACGCTGATGGGAGGAGCGGTATACTTAGGATTACTCAGGACGGCCAACCGGTCGGCGGAGGAATTTTGGGAAATGATATACCTCTGCGGCTCTACTATGCTTATGGTGTAAGAAATAGCTTCGGTCTTGGATTTGATCCAGTTAGCGGTAAATTGTGGGATACAGAAAATGGGCCAGGTAATAACGACGAAATTAATCTAGTGGAACCGGGGTTTAACAGCGGATGGCAGGAAGTAATGGGGCTTGCCAAAAATGAAAAGGGATTTGACGAATCAAATTTGGTCGACTTTAATGGCAATGGACATTATAGAGATCCAGAATTAGTCTGGTTAAATACTGCAGGTCCTACCGCTCTCTTATTCATGACTTCCGACAAGTTAGGCTCACAATATGTTAACGATATGTTTGTTGCAGACGTGCACAATGGCAGAATATATCATTTTGAGTTAACAGGTGACAGAGCCCATCTCATCTTCCCGTCGCAGCTTGCTGGTAAAGTCATAAAGAATCCAAGAGCAAGTGGGCTTAATCAGATAATATTCGGAGAGGATTTTGGAGGTATAACGGATCTGAAGATTGGACCAGATGGCTATCTATATGTCGTTTCTATTGGACTTGGGAAGATCTTCAGGATAGTTCCGGCATAAGTACAAATAGAAATCGATTCGATAACCCAGAGATGGATGATCGGGAAGACTCGATGGAAACGCAATCCAGCTATAATGAATGGGGGCAACCAATACCTCGTTTGTTATGCTTCGAGCGTACGTACCACTATTTTGTGTCTTGTACTTTTTTTATGTTCGGTTGCCATATTTGCATCAAGGAATTCCCTATCGCACTGTGGACAATGATATGACGTCTTCATATCCATTTGATATACAACAAAGATTAAAAATATTTAACATTGTCATGCTTAAACTAAATGGCAGGAGACGATACGCTATTCACAATGATGCGGTCTGGCATTATTGCAAAAGCTAGGACAGCTTTGCTTAAAGATATAAAAATGATAAGAGTCAATAGATCGTGATGAATAAAGAACTCTTTATTATTGGAATGGCTTTTTCAATCTTATTCATTGCATCAGCGACGCAGGGCGTCTTGGCTCAGAACTTGACCACCAATGTTTCAAATGCTGCTGGAAATGCAAGTGCAAATGTGAATAAGACTGCAACGGAAATGGGATCGAACGTGTCCAACTCTATGGGCAATGCAAGTAATTCAGCCAATCAGACCATGTCTGAACTGGGCAAAAATGCAAGCAATACTATGGGTAACGCATCGGGCGCTATTAACCAGACAGTAGGGGAGCTGGGAAAAAATGCAAGCTCCACTGGTGAAATGCTACTAAATAAGACAGGTGAAGTTGCCAAAAAATTAGTAGGCGGGGCTGCTACAGTACTTGGTAATATAAGCGGCGAAATTAAGAAAGGATTAGGAGAAAAATAGTCTAATACTAATTAGTAACTGGCTGAACTGTTGAGTACGAATCTCCTTTTTTCATCCGGCAATGTGAACATCATCAACCATCATATTTTTTCTTACAGAATGAGTTTGGGATCTGGGAATAAAAGATTCCTAATCGATGTCGGTTACCATTTATTCGCCACTGATGGACTTGGGTTCTTTTTGTACTTGTTCTGTAATTGTGCTCCTAGTTATCTTACCGTATAACTCAGCATGTACTTTTGCTACATTATTCCAGCTCATCTTATCTTTAAATGCTTTAACTCTAGTCACATAATCTTCGTAGTTGGCATCTAATTTTAGAAGGGCTCTTACAAATGCTTTTGCGTTCCTCTTGGCGGTAATGCCTAAACCTGATGCGGAGAATTCTTTGAAAAAGTCCAAATCTGATGCAACGAAAGGTATTCCATGACTTAATGCATCAAACATAACGCCAGAGCCGGAATTCACTTTATAAGGCAACAATACAGCATCAGCAGCATAAAATAATTGGGAAAGTTCCGCCTCATTTAAAAAGTCCATTTCCAAGTTAACGATCCTATTCCGCTCATTTATAACAGGATTAAAGTTCTCCATGTTGTAATGATTCTTAGATGAATTTACGACGACCGTCCAAGGTTCAGGAATATCCATTTTCTGAAATATGTCCCAACCCTTTGTAGCTGTTCTAAATCCTACTGCTAATGCTATCCTCCCCGCTGCGGGCAAAGAAAATCTCGATCTAGTCATTTCTTTGGTAAATGAAATAGAAACAGCAGGTTCGGCTCCATGATAAATTACTTTTCCGCCTCCTACTTTATTTTTCATATACTGTGAAAAAACTATACCTTCCCGAGATTTCTTGAATTTTTGTTTATTCAAGCCATTAAACGAGTTGTAGTTTATAAGATGTGTCCAATACTTTATTAATTTACTTCCATATCTGCCGCATCTTCCAAATTTTTCCCAATTTTTTATTGGGATAACCATACTCATCCATTGTTTGAAATTGAATGACGTATGAAATGTCGTTACTATCGGAACAGTGCATTTTTCATAAAACAGGTCAATGTTAGTGTGTGTGTTCCTAGGATTAAGGGGATCTAATCTTAAGCCATATAGGCCGTGCTCAAATTGGACGTGAACAATATCAGGAGTTGATTTTTCAACTATGTTCAACAAAACCTCTGAATTATGATCATTAGTAGGCGCCAGCCCAAAAAAGTTGCCATCGCCATCTTTGTTACAAGCGACAAAAACGGTCAGGCCGTTCTTACGTAATTCTTTAGTAAGATTAGCGGCGTGGCGTCCCACTCCACCTTTCATAGGAGGGTATTCGGTTGAGACCATGAGTACTTTAATTTCGTTGTTTTTTATCATTACAATTCGGCCCCGGGGTTTATCAAATCATTAATTAATGAAAAATATGATTTTTTTCTCATGATATAATATAGGCAATAAAGGTTATAATAACATTGGATTTAGTTCTATTACAGACAAGTAAACAGTGTTTAACCCGCCGCAAAAGGTATAGTTAAGTGCCACTTTCATGCGTATGGAGATAGAATGAGAGGAGTCCAGGTCATTCCAATACAAGAAACCTGCAGCCTAGAGAAAGTAAAATCATTCCTAAATTCAGTAGGACGAAACAGTCAGCAATCAAAACGAATCTATGGTATCGCATTAACGCATTTCCAAGTGTTTCTTAGGGAGAGTTACACACCGGCCGATGTAGAGACAATTTTGGAGACCTTACAAACTACAGATCGAATTAACGTTTATTCTCTGATTGATAATTTCGTAACTCAACTTCTAAAGAAGAATTTATCACCTAATACCATCGCTTTGTATGTCGCCGCTATTCGTTCGTATTTTGAACAGATACTTCAGATAATTCTTCTTTCTTCTCATTTACAAACTTGATAGCATCCGAAACGATAACTCCATTAGTAACTAAATTCATCTTATACTTATAGCAAACATTAGCGAGAGCAAGAGCTTGGAGCTTGGTTTTATCGTCCGCAGTAATTGATGAATTAACTATTTCCTACGACTTTTTCAATACTTGATTAAGGCCAGTCATACAGTGTTGAAACTCCTGGAATATCTCCCTTTTTATGACGTCATATTCTATTGAGATCCGTCCGGGTCCGGTTATAAAGAGACTAATACAAATGGCCATAATTAGCAAATCTAATTCATATCCACCTACAAATCCTTTTGACAATTTAACCTGTAACGTGCTACCAATCATTTCTAAAACTACCAAGCCCGCGGCTATTCTAGTTAAAATCCCAAACAAAATTGCAAAACCTCCGGCTACTTCTAGTAAAGCGATCAAGACGGCAAGATCTGGGGCAATCCTATCTTGGCAAAGAAATCCTGAGTTCCAGGAATATCTGAAACTTTTGGAAGGCCATGCAAGATAAGCGAAATTCCTACAAGAATTCTAATTGGAAGCGGTCCGAATTTAATTAATTTAATATTATTCATAAACTGTTACCTTTTACTTTATTTTAAGTTCATGATTCGTCTCCCTACTACGTATTGTGATTTCTGAAGCATAATGATAGAAGATATGAGACTGAGTCTAATTGAGAGCCTACCTTTTGAAGCGTCATAGATATTTAATTTCTTAAGATGTTTGCTCAGATGGGTCACATCAAAATGCATGACGAAGTTTCGCACCCATCTTTCATCGCATCTTACTAGTCTCTTTTCGGTTTTCATATCTGGCTGATCCGAGCAATGTCTAGATCAATGTTTGTGATATTACATCATATTTTGTTACTAGGTAACAAAGTTACTTCATGATTAATATATTCGAACCTTTAACAGACACTTTAACAGGACTATGTAAGGGAAGGCCGTGGCTAATCTTTTTTCTGCAATAGAGAACGATGGTACCTACGTGAATGTCGACAACGCAAGTCGTCTAATAATAGTTGACATTGTTAACCAATACATTCCCTAACCAGAAATACCAGCCCTACTCAAGTCTGCAAAGATGCATCATAAAAGAAATTTGAAGGTTTGTTTAGATCGTAAGTTCCTGAGATGTATTAAGATAAACCTTCAACTATACTGGAAACAAACTCACGTGCTATTGAACCATCCAAAACCAAATTCGGATTGAAGATAGTAATATCCATTCCAACCGCGCGACCTGAAGTAATTATAATCTTCAATAGTTCGCTCGGTTCAGAATAACTTAATCCTCCATCTGGAGGATAATCTACTGCCGGCATAATTGAATCATCGCAGACATCAGCATCGAGATGGATCCAGAACCCATCAAGTTCATCTTTGAGCAACAATTTAACAGCTTGGGGCAGATCCCATGATTCCAGATTGTCCGAAGTAAGGTCCGAATCTGTTCAAGGTCAAAAGGAAACTCTATTTTCACATCTTTGAGGAAAATGCCGAAAGCTTGTCAAACAGGGAAAAAATGAAAAGGAAGCATGGGAAAACAAAAAGAGACATATTTTTTTCGTTCCGAAGGCTGCAAGATGGTCAATTCTTTCCAGAGCTGCCGAAAATATTGGAGAAAAGATCGACGAAGTTTGTACAATAATTGAAAGGGAAAAATAATACCGCTTAGGTGAAGCTCTAAAGGCCAAAATCAGTTGGGATCATGATTGCAAAATTGACAATCACAATACAGAAGGGGCTTTTCGCATTGGCTGATATCGAAACAATAGCGAAAAAATCCCATACAAAGCAAGACGACGTTGTTAGTCAATGGCAGCATTATAAGGAAACAGAGAATTTAGTACGTCCGCGTTTGGATGAAAGAGAGCAAATTTTTCTACGCTGGGTAGTTTGGACTATTGAGGACGCCGGCGTTGCAGCCCATGTAGAAGTTTCAGACCGCTTACAAGGAAGTGACCCGATGTTCTTCGAGAATGAAAGCAAAATTGAAGAACATGAACCCACAGCAGTAGATAGGGATCCTAGCGATCAGAAGATCGTTCAACCTGGTCAGACAGGAGCTGATACTCCAGAGGCACAAGAAAAGCTAAAGAAAAAGGGTATGACGAAAGCCGGCGATTAAGTATAATTTAGCCACCGAGGTTCAGAGTACAGCTACGGTTAGTTTTGTCGCAGTTTATTCTTTCTTTTTTGCATGGTGGTAAATAATTTTACCCCGCCATTATTTCTACTATATTCTTTTATGGATGATATTTCTGTAAAAAGATTCATACCTCGGATAACATCGAGATACTTAAGCTGGATGAATACTTTTGGCTTTTTGAATAATTCCGGACAAATGAATCATGTGCACTTATGTTTAAAGTGGAACTGAAGATATGATACTCCAGCATAGTAAAATAATATTTAGAAGGGTAATAGATTATGCTATCTATAAGACTGAGCTAGATGTGTCTACGCTTAATTCTTAACT
>DASWDL010000201.1:0-4322 GCA_036395315.1 Nitrososphaeraceae archaeon | reverse complement strand
TACTTGAATCGTCTACTGCTTTGGCCCTAATCGTATGCTCCCCCAATTCCAACTGATGTGAAGTCAGAGACCATTTGCCTTCCGCTGTCACGGTTGTAGTTGCCATCGATTAGTTGATGCTTCTCCTGTTCCTCTGATCTGGGGAGTTCTTGTGTCTACTGGTTCTCCAGTAGGGTAATCAATTACAGGGGCAGCAAGACCTCCTTTTCGGCTATCATAAGTATCGTAGAGATATCTGACGTAACCACCGATTATACCGAATATTAATATATAAATTGGAATTTGGATTCCTGCTTTATAATTATCCTCATTGTTTCCGCCTACGTTCAAATACCATTGTGTTTGCTTAGTGTCGTTAAGAATAATCTCTTTTTTGATAAGACCTACAGGTGAATTTTTCCCAACCTCTATATCGAGTAGAAGAAATGAAGCGAGAGGATTCAGAACAATTCCTGAAATCAGTGCGAATATGAGGACTTTTTTTAACTGCCGACCAAGTTTGACGAGGTTTCGTTTCTGACGACTTTTAGCCTTCTTAATCGGCCATACTACAACGATGAGCAGTACAAGAAACAAAATTGCCCCCAAATACAGCATTCTGGCCGAAGGTGCGAGATAGCCATTTTTAATATCGACAAGAGTGAATCCGTTACCAAAAGTTCCGTTCGAATTGGCTATCGCCTGTATTTTATAAGTTTTGCCAACAGTACCTGAAAGTAGCAAATTCTTGTTGGGGGGAAATTATATTGCTATATTTTTTTCGAAACTTTGGAAACAAATTTTTCATTTCCACTTATCCAGTTTTCTTTCGTATGTCGTACTCTTGTGTGATAAGATATCTACGAGGTGTCAAATCATATCGACATTTATCAAGTGAATTACTGACACTTCTGCAACAACTTGTAATGATATGACAATAACATTGCTTTGTTTAAGAAACCTGGCAGCTCTTCAACGAAAAACCCAGGTCTAATAAACTACTTTCCTTTTTTTGTGTTCACTATAGCGCCTGGAAAATTCTTTATCGATTTCCTCGTTTTTAATTATTTCACCTCTCCGTCCGGGAGTCTTCATTGCCTGTTGATTGACTTGCTTCCTTTCTTCTTCTAAAGCATTATGTCCCATATGACTGTCATAAACCTGTTGTTTTTTACCGCGTAACTGTTGTGAATAGCTTTCTCTGAACTCAGATTCTTGTGCATCCATTTTGTTTGATTCCAATTCCAAGCCCCACGACTCTATATATCACTCCAAATTATAAGAACACCTTCACAGTATTCTCCTGAGGGGAGACTAGGCTTTGGATTGGAATTTTCTAGAATTTTGATGACTAGAGCTTTAAGCAGTCAGTAACTTACCGGAATCTGATAACTACGTTGACCGTAATTAACCAGCTTAGCTTGTTGTTGTTAAGATTTTGACTATTGGATTACATATGGAGTTTAAATGCCCCTGCTTTCTTTTTTCTTGCTACTAGAGTCCTAAAACATTCATTGAAATGTTCATAATTCATGAAACTGATGGGCTCACCTAAGTGTGTCAAAGAATAAAATTAGAGTTTTAGTATCCCACTACAACAACATCCAAGCATTCGGACAAATTATGTCATATAACACGCGAAGGCTTAGACGCAGTAGATTTATTTTCAAAAGGTAGTAAATAGAAGATTGTTATCTTACTGTAACGCACTTGGCCAAGTTACGTGGATAATCTGGATTGGCATTATTGTAGAGCGCTAGATGGTAGGCCAATAGCTGTAATGGTATTACTTCCAGTAAAGGGATCAACAGTTCTCCAATAGATGGGATAGATATATGGTAATCATATATAGGGTGGTGCTTATTTGATATGCCTACTAATCTAGCGCCTCTAGATTTTACCACATGGGAGTTAGAAAGAGTATCTGTGTATGTCTGATCACCAGGATTCAAAATTATTACAACACTATTTCTATCGAGCAAGGTTAATGGGCTGTATCTAAGCTCTCCTGCGGCTATACCTTCTGCGTGAATATAAGCAAAGTTCTTTAATCTTTAGAGCGCCTTCCAGAGATATTGAGAAGTGATTGGAGCGGCCCAGGAGGTATATATCCTTTGAATCTTTAATCTCACCTGCTAGTTGTGCAATTTTTGGCTCTAATTCCAAGGTTTTTCGGATTGCTTCTGACAGTTCAATTCTATCAGTTGAAATACCTGTAACATTGACGATTGCCAAACTAGTTGTACAAGCAAAATGGGATGAGCATTCGAATCATTAACGCCCCCGTGGGTTGCCCATCTTCTATGGCCGATACCCATTTGACGTGCCATATCCCTTAGCCCATGTGAATTATTTACCTCCGCAACCTTGCCTACTCCCTTTTTAATTAATAATTTTCCACTGTTTAGAGTAGCCATACCGACACTATCATATCCTCTATATTCTAACCAAAAAGGGAGCTGCTTTTCCTATTCCGGAATACCCTATTATAGAACACATGTATACATGCCGCCAATTAAAATTATTTCAAGTAGTCCCATGTAATGAGATAGACTGTCATCCTATTAGGTATTGTCATTTAAGTTGCCAACCTTTGGAAACAAATAATTAATTCTTAACTTTTCATTCAAGTCAGCATTACTCCCTCTTAGTCATGGATATATGGGTGATGTGTAAATCCAGACAAGTCGATAGATTCGATTTCTGTACCATATCATATGCATCAAATATGGGATTAACTATGCTTGCAACTGACATTACAATACATTTTGAAAAGTAGTCCTTGCTTAAAGATTAAGTAGTCAGTTAGGTAGTCAGATTACGGCCATGCCGATCATCTAGATTTCGCTAGACGTACCTTTTACTTAACCAACTACTCTTATAGCGCGACCGTAAGTATTAAGTATATCGGCTCAATAATACGCGAGATTCATTTAGATGGACTGGTATCTTCGGAGGAAAATCTGCTAGAATTACTTTTCTGGGAAACAGATTATTAACAGCAGAAATTATTTAATCGAGGAGCGAATTTGGTTGTTAAAATTAAAATATTCTTTTCATTGAATTCATTTAGATATTCACTCTGAATTCCTCAGTAGTAAGCCAATGGGAGAGTGATTGCTAGCTATCTTTCTAATTCTTTCTCTAACAGTGATACGGGGGGCGATTGAAACTGACAGTAATTTGGATTAGTATCATATTCATTATTACACTTAGGACATATCTTAATTCTTGTTACATACTCTCCCTCCCAGTCTATTTCCGCCCCACATCTATGACATATGACAGGTCTCGCTCCACTTGTATGAAATATGATCAATGTTCCACAATCGGGATTGCCACAAAGATACGTACGTTTACCCAAAGACCCTTCAAGGGCCTTAACTACCGGATCGAGCATGTTAACAAGAGAATTATCGGTTTCGGCGGATGGTCTTTTGATTGGCTACTCGGAAAGCCGGCCTTAATGCCTCCTTCTTTTGTTTTTTGATTATCGACATTGTTCATGTACTATTTTATGTCAACTATATCTTAAATATTCAGCGGAATTGTTAATTTCTTTTACTGGTAGACCAGAATACTATTATTACGTCTGCCTTACTCTAGATGCAGGGATCTACAGATAAGATAGGGGTTGGCTCGTTTACGGTCCTAGTCACAGGAATTACATAATCCACATTGCATAGAGAAGTAATTACACAATTAGAGTTATTTTACATTAATACCTCAAAGAAGTGATATGGGAAATAATAGCTATAATTCTCTTGTATTCGTTCTCACGTCATATTTGATTAGAATTAACTGTTTAGAGTCATAATATCCCAGTCGGTAAATGCAAAGGTTATATGCTTCAATACCCCAATATATGTTAGTTAGTTAGAAAAGCCAGAAACTATCCTTTCTGTCAATAGAACTAGTTAAATGAACAAAAATGAAAGTAACACCCCGCTGCTACATATGTAATCAGAAAATTTACTTTCCCCAGAACCCATATAATATAAGTATAAGATTGCCATGATTTCTGATAAGTTTAATCTGGATAAGGCCTGAATTAATATAAAATTATAAAACATAGGCATTGTCGACGTTCTTCTTGACTTAATATGAAAGGAACTTTCCTTTATCAGGAGTGCTTTACTAACGCATAGCAAATGCTGGTTTGACCGTACATGGAAGATGTCAAAGAAGTAGACTGTATGCTATTTCTTGTATAAGAGCATCATTGTAACTTAATTATCTCGTCCCAAGTTCCAGTTGCCGAGAGCATGTAGTATTTGCTATGATCCCCAGATTCTAAGTGTAGAATATCGCCTGTTGTTATTTGAATTTGGAATAATTTATTT
>DASWDL010000200.1:0-4234 GCA_036395315.1 Nitrososphaeraceae archaeon | reverse complement strand
TTCGATCTGAACATCGTGGTCACCCGGATCGCGCCGAGAGATCATGGTTGCAGCAAGTGGCGATGTCGCACTTGTAGCGGAATAAGCCTTAGCGCTGTACTGACCACGTGATTCAGAAGTAAATTGTGTTGTTGACATGATAGTGTTTGTAAATATGATGAGATTTACGTATTTAAGGATTAGAAGAATAAAATTTGGGTTCTTCTGTGATTTCAATCCGCTGTATGACAATTGCAGAATTATGGGCTAGTTCTCATTTAGTAGATTTAGTAGAATTGCCACTAGTCCGGCTGCTCTTCTGCAATATAATATCCTGAATTTGGCGCTTGAAAAATATCAATCCAGCAACTAATCTTAGGCTGGCGTTTAGCCCTTGCGAATATTACGATCAACTTAACAAGGGAAAGCTTGCCAGTCATACTATTTTCAATTACGTGTCGACAGTGTTGAATATAATTTCGCTTCCTAAACCTTCCTCACTTCTATTTATTAAACTGCTAAGACTAACTAGGGCTTTGTTAAAATAATAGCTTGTTACTTTCTATCTACACGACAGAAGTAGTTGACTGCTGGTGATATACCTCTTTCAATGTCACTATGAATTATACATTATAAGAGATGCATACCAATTTTGTCTAGCAAAATCTCCAATAAATGCAGATTTAGTACTGTTAGAAGTAGTACCTTTTTCAATTCTGTGGAGGGTGTTATACTGATTCAGTTCTCTTTGTTCTACCATCGTTACTAATAATTGTTGGACCCTGTGTATGTCGTCGGATAATTTTATGTTAATCTTGTGTTGTATGTCTTTTTGTCTTTCTTCTAATTTCTCATATGCAGAATTCAATATCAACGATTTGTATTCTTCTTCCCTAAATACTTATTTTTAACGCATTTCCACCAATAGAATAATGCATTGAGTTAGCCAAATATTGTCTTTATAAAATTGAAATCCAATCTTCATCTGTCGACCAGTATCGCGCTAGAAATATAGCTGCACGTAGGAGGCAGCTAACAAAAATAAGAATACTAGTTAGCAAATAAAAATTATCAGTGTACCTTGATGGTGCCTTATAATTTGAACTGATATTGTGTAAGAAAATTATTTACTCAGCTAACTCTTTAAATTGTTTGTACTCTAGTTACTTATTGGTCCCGCTTGAGCTCCGATGATAAAAAAAATGAATTTTTTGATGCCATTTGCTCATGTAAGAATTGCAGTCATAAAATGTCGCAAGATTGTTTTAAACTTGGTTGCAAGTGCTGTAGAAAGGAAAACCATTCGATGGTATTGGACGGAATTGAAGGATTTGAAATAAACAAAAAGTAAGAATGAATGTAACTGCGAAGCGATGGCCCTTACAGAAAAAGGCTCGCAGCAGCTTTGCCGACAGTACGTGTGGCAAAGTTGCAGGTATAACAACCTCGCGACTTAAGTCTACTGATAGGATAGCTTTCACGCACCATGATTATGAGAGTTGTTGTTATACTCCAAAAGGGTATGTCTCCGGAAGATCCGGATCTTCTCAATTTTGGCACGTGGAGAGAATACAATAACAGCCCCGCTATGGGTGCCAAAGCCAACTAACATTACTTTCTTTTCTGTTGCATATTCTCTAAGTAGTTATCCTATGTTTACCATTTTGGCATTTGCCATATCTGTTTGCCTAGCGTCTCCGATGTGTGTATTATGAGCCCACACAATTGATTTTGAATCGTCTTTACCATAAAACTCCATGAGACGTTTAAGAGTATCCATCATATGCGTATCGCGTATATTCCAAGTAACAGTACCGCCATGAATCATTTTCCTGTAGTATAGTTCTGCATTCTTAGCAACGATCGCATTTTGTTCCGCATTGAAATAATCCTCTCTAGATTTTACCCCGTCGCTGGTATAACGGTCAGCATTAGTACGTAATTTTAATAAGATATCCATTACTTCATCTTCGCACGACTCCGGTACAAATGCTGTGGTTCTAGCATAGTCTTCTACGCTTTTTCCATAAGGTTCAAAACAGCGATAGGACTCTATGGCTGTTTTCACCGCTTGTGGATCAACTCTTTGAAGGTATTCTATTACAGCTCCCATCGATTCCCATAAGCTATAAACATCTAAACCATAGAATCCTACTTTTTTATCTTTGGAAGCTTCGGCATAAGTCATATCCCTACGTCTCTCCTTTCATAAGATCCAGTTCGGAAATTATAGTAAGCACCTTTAAAGTTAATTTGATATTTCTTATTTTTACCCAATATAGTACTGAAAACTTTCAATTTACTTAGCGGTATATTTTCAAAGATTAGTGAGGAGGTAAATGAGAGCAAGCAAGTCATGTATCCTCACTAATCCACTTATGCCCTATGCTTCCCTTTTCCAAGGAAGCATGATTATTTGTGTCAAAGATATTATTTTAGGGTTACTTATTTCCTCTTGGATGTGTACCGAAGTCTTGTATTGCAGCAGAGACACTTGACATCTCCTGTCATAAAGAAACATTGAGATGTAGAGCAGTAACGAACTCCATTGCTATATGCCCCATTCCCAAACCTATACTTTTGCAAAAGTCTGTGCATTTCATTAGACTGAGCTTAGGTCCAATTTTAAGATATAACTTGAAGCTCCCCAATTAGAGAGGGAGAGTAGATAGAGCTTTTCCAGTTCTCTATCAAGATTTCATTTAGTGACTAGAATATTATTTCAAACAAGAGATCCAAGCTAACGGGTTTTCCCATTAGGTTTATTCCATGAATTTCATCGGAATTCGTTTTACCATCGTAAAGTGAAATTTTCTTCCTGAATTATAGAAGATAACACTTAATTGACTTAGCTTCGTATTGATTCAATCTACAGGCAAGGAAGTGAGGGGGGGTTAGGGATAGGTTCCTCACTTCCCTAGCTTCGTAGACCTTCTGAATAATATTATTAAAAAATTAATATTTATTCTTTACTGCACTCAGGTAACTAAGAATTTTGTTTTTTGTTGTGATTCCAAATCTTAACTTGTCATGATTTTGTGGCTAAGTTATTATTGCACAAAGGACTGTCTTGCTTTAAATCCCGAAATTAAACTAGCTTGTGATTTCAAAACTCAAGATTAATTAATTCGGTAGATAAAATCATTACACTGGTAGACGGGGTAGAACAATATCCGTTGCTGGTTTTTGTTCCCACATGCCCAGTCTACCAGATTGATTATGAGCTCTTCAGGTGATACTAGGTTTAAAGCTTTTTTAAATTTTTAAGGTATAATATAGAACATCATCAGTAACTCCAAAGCAGAGGTGTCTCTACTTTGTCCACAATGCTTCGTTTCCCTCTGCTGGAGTTTCTAAAAATTTTTAAATACTCCATTATCTCACTTTTCTGTGAGTCCATTCTGACTCAACGATATCGGCTGGGCTTCACTTTCCAACCTCAAGTCTAGCCTGTAACTGATTCAAGTTACAGCTATTTTATTAACAGGTTTCTCTATATTCCTATAACGCTACAATAATGCTAGGGTAGGATGTTTGGTCTTGGTCCAAGCCTTCCTGATCCCACTCTAGCAATTTTTTATATAATTTACCCACACAAGTCACACCAGTGATGGGTAGAATGGGGTTAGTTAAGTTTAGTCTAAGGGCTCTAATTGTTATTTAGGTATGGACTGGTTCTAATTGTTATAAACATTGATGTGCTATAACATGCATGAGATATAGAAGTAGAGATGAAATTATAGGTTCTATCTTACAGTCCGCTTCCCAAAACCAAATAACAAAAACGAAGATGATGTTCAGTTCATTCCTCTCCTACCCACAGCTTCTATACTACCTAAAACTGTTGATCGATGAGGATCTTTTGGAATATGATTCACAAAGCAAATTGTATCGAACAACGCAAAAGGGAATGGAATTCCTAGAACTGAATAGGAAAATAACGAGCCTGTTAGAGATAAAGACAAAATGACTTTCTGTTCTTGTATCAGTTCGAATATCTTTCAGTCTAACCTGTCGTGAAAAGAATTTTTACTCCACCGACAAGACTACAAGGTTGGGATGCTATTTGCGATCAAAAATCTCAAGATCTATTTAATGCTATAGCAACAAATGGTAGCGAGGAAAATCTATTAGCCTGCTTAAAAATTACATGTAAGCGATACTATACTCGAATTTCTAAGCTAGTAAAAGCAGATTTGATTAAGCGTGTTAGGGGAAAATATGGATTGACAGCTTTTGGAAAGGTTGTCTATGG
>DASWDL010000199.1:0-7307 GCA_036395315.1 Nitrososphaeraceae archaeon | reverse complement strand
TACTATGGCTCTTCGTAATAGGTGCAGGATTTGGGTCTACCGCAGGCAATCTAGATGGCATAGGCATCACTAAGGAGGGATTAGGTGGAATTTCGGGAATAGATTATCAAAAATTCATATTCCCTGGGATAGTTGGGATGTCTGTTATATTCTCGTCTGTATTCTTCGGTTCCTATGTAATTTGGGATAGAAAGTTCGATTTTCTCAAGAGTGTAATGGTAGCGCCTATTAGCAGAACGACAATTTTTATAGGAAAGGCATTTGGTGGTATGACGAATTCATTAATACAAGCAGCAATATTACTGGTTATTGGTCTTGTAATTGGGATCAATTATACTCCTCTCTCTATATTGTTCATTATAGCCATCATCTTACTACTTTCATTTGCCCTAACTTCATTAGGTCTTATTCTGGGCAGCTACATTGAGAGTTTAGAGGGATTTCAATTGATTGTAAGTTTCGTTGTTTTTCCCCTTTACTTTTTAAGTGGAGCCTTGTTCCCTCTAAAGAATCTCCCATTTTGGCTTTCTATCCTAACTACTCTCGATCCAGCCACGTATGGCGTTGATGCCTTACGGACAGCAATGCTTGGGATTAGCGGGAAGTATCTGTTTGGGACAGATATCGCAATTTTGATCCTGTCCGTATTGACCATAGGTATAGTTGGGATATTATCATTTAGGAGAATGAAGGCTATCTAAGGGAAAGTTTCATGGTGATAGGAAGTTTTAGGGTATACCTATTTCGTATGAGCCACATTCAATAATATTATCACTAGATACAATAGGATTTGGTATCTTTGTTGCTCTCATGTAAAATCAGTCATTGAAAATGGAGGTACTTCGGAGTAGTAACACCCAGAATGCAAATTTACAATTCACGGGAATTAATACTTCATGAAAATCACCAAAATGAGGTATTCTAATCAAGAGAGGATCTAGAACTACGTTGGAGCTCTAAAAAGTAACGGATAGAAATAATTTAAAATAAAAAGATAGAATGAAAATCCGGTTCTCAATATTGTGTTCCATAACTATCTCAAGTCCTATAGATGGTTATAAGGAATACTAATTATTTTCCAGAGTAACGTTTCTTTTGCCATCAATCATTTTTTAATACTATTCGATAGCGTGCCCTTCCTTCCTTAAGATGCGCTAACGCCTCGTTTACTTTAGACAACGGAAACTCCTCTGTGACTGGCGAAATGCCATGACGGCTGCAGAATTCAAGCATTTTAATAATAGTGGCAGGACTTCCAATAGGTGAACCACCAATTGTCTTGTCACCGGCAATCAATGAAGCCACATTTACGGTGGCTGGCGGGGTCGCGCCTACGATATGCAATTGGCCCCCCGGTCTAAGCGTACTTATGTAGGTATCCCAATCAAGGTCTGTATTAGTAGTAACAAGCACCATGTCAAAACTATTTCTTGCAGTTTTGAGATTGCTTGGATCACGAGAGTTGAGAAACTGGCTTGCCCCCAGCTTACGTGCTTCCTTCTCTTTATCTGAATTTGTCGAAAAAGCTGTCACATCGCATCCCCATGCATTTAGAAACTGAAGAGCGAGATGCCCTAGGCCACCAATCCCAACGACAGCTACATGATCTGTAGGTTTAATACCTTTTTGTATCACGGGGCTAAATACTGTAATTCCACCACAAAATAGTGGGCCTGCTGTCTTAATATCAATGCCTTGGGGCAGAGGAAAAGCCCATATCTTCTGACAGCGTACCTTGTCAGCAAAACCGCCGGGTCTTCCAACAATCACGTCTTCACCTTTGAGGCAGCGGTTATGATGGCCACTTAAACATTGGTCGCAAATAAGGCATGACCGTGCACGCCAACCTATTCCCACATATTGTCCAATTGTCAGATGAGTTACGTCTGTGCCAATCCTAGAAATTTTTCCAATTATTTCATGACCTGGAACAAATGGGTATTTTGTTATGCCCCAATCATTATTAAGCATGTGTAGATCACTATAACAAATCCCACAGTATTCAACGTCGACCTCTACTTCATCAGCATTCAAATTACCCAGACTGTAACTGATTGATTCCAATTTACTCCCTGCCTGTCGGGCTGCAAAGGCATTAACTGTCATACTCAAGTGCTGTTCGATATGCTTTAAATATCTTATTTTCAGAGAGTGCTCTCTTAAAGGGTTGTTTTTGAAAGATCTAAGTTTTGCAATTTCTAGTTTGTAATTTCTTACATCAATAACATACGCTTCAGCATTTTAATTGGTCGCTAGACTCAGAATATAAAATTAGATAGATGAGATATCCGCGATAGAATTGATCTTCAACATGTTTGATGTAGGTAAGTGCAATGGGTGATTTCAAAAAGAAAGACGAGTACAGCTATTAAATACCTCTTTCGGTATAAAAGTAATATGAGTCATGATATCGATCACGAATTAAATGAAATTATGGCAAAGAAAAGAAATGAATTGATGGGCAAAGCACAACTAAGTGATAGTAAGAAAAATACTATAACATCTCCAATAGTTTTGACAGATTTAAATTTTGATAACGTGGTGGGACAATATCTTCTTTTGGTTGTGGACTTCTGGGCAGCATGGTGCGGACCGTGTCGAATGGTTTCACCCATAATTGAACAGCTTGCAAGCGAGTACGCAGGGAAAGTAGTTTTTGGGAAACTGAACGTAGACGAAAATCCGAGAATTTCCAGTACCTTCGGAATTCAGAGCATACCAACAATAGTGATCTTCAAAAATGGTAAGGCTATAGATGCGATTGTAGGTGCAGTTTCAAAATCGCATATGCAGTCAACAATATCAAAATATTTAGCTAACTAGAAGTCCTTCGTAAAGGAAGCTCTAATCAAAGCATTTATCGGGAAAAGACTAATGTAACCTGACATTTACCTACTGCAGGGGGATACGTATATTCTCTGCCGGTTATGATAGTGAAAAGTGGAGATATAATGATGACAGAGATGCGGGGGACAGACATACATTTACCATTAATGAACCTTTCAATATAAACAAGGACCTCGCAACCGGTTCTTCTGCCGGTATTAATTTCAAAGCTGACCACCGGGGCTTATTTATGTACTACTGTACCTACCATCCCAAAACGATGTATGGAACGATGCTAGTACTCCCTTAAGTATCATGAAGGAAAGTGATAACTTTCTATTCACATTCTAAGGCGTTAAAAAGATTTCATTAAAGTTGACAACCTAGCAATCATTTAAGAATTTTAAGGTTAAATTGGACAACAAAAATGTAACTACAAGAGTTGTCTATTGCTTAAACCAAAGCGAGTGTCCATAGGTCAACCTACAAAAGGTATGGGATTTACTTCAACCGAACGAATAGTTGCTATCTATTTTGAAGATATGGCGCAAGAGTTGGGGCCAGATTCCAAATCCGGAATTTCTACCCCGTCGTATGGAAGCATTTTCTTGTTAATGGATATAATTATTCTATAATTCAAGGGCCGTGGTGGCAATGTTTCGATTATAAAATTAACAAATTCATCTTTATTCATGGAAAGAAGGTTTACATTATTCTTTAAGGACTCGATTGTCCCAAATATTGGTACGTTATGTTTTAACTTGATTGAGGATCCATCAAAATGAGCTGGAAGAATGTATGTATTAGGAGGTAATTTTTCGATTTTTTGATGATACGTATAGTACAAAACCCCTGCAAAAGTTCTCGCTTCGTCCCTTAAGTCAGGTCTCCCCATACCATCAATGAATAAGGTGTCACCAGTGAATAAATAACAACAGGGACCAGAACCCACTTTTTGCCTATCCAGTTTATTTTTTCCGGAGTCGTTATGACTAGCCTGTATAAAAAAAGACATACTGCCTGCGGTGTGTCCAGGAGTATGAAGGGCTTTCATTATTACATTTTCTCCGACCTTTATTTCATCTCCATCTGTTATTCGCTTTACGTTCCCAATCGCGGCATCAGTTTTGTTCTCATAATCTTCTAGGGAACTAAAACAGGCAAAAATTTCCGAAGCTGTTTTAGCCATTAACGTTTTTACTAGTTTTATTACTCCTGAAACGTGATCTGCGTGCTGGTGAGTATCGATTACCTTCGTAATCTGTAATCCATTTTCATCAGAAATTTTTAAAAAGGATTCATAAATTTCTCTGCTCGGATCGATAACTACCGCTTTATTGTCCGATACGGATGATAGAATGTAACCCATACATCCCTTTGATATTCTTCTTATCTGCCATATTCTAAAAGGTGCATCGTTGGGGACTGGAACCTCTGCAACATCATACACTTTATTCCATCCTGCCATGCCACCACTCAAACTTTTAACATTGTATCCTAATTTACTAAGCATGTTTGCTGCGATCGTTGACCTGTTTCCATGAGCACAAATCGTGATAATTTCTTTATCTTTAGGAATTTCGGCCAAAAGGTCAGAATGATATGTCATTAGAGTATCCACTGGTATCAACTTTGGGGTATCATGCTTATCGTACGATAATTTCCATGATTCATACTCTTGAGGAGTCCGGACGTCTAAAATAAAAATATCATCGTTACTGTCTATTTTCTTTTTCAGTTCGTTAGGTTTGATTTCAATCATGATCGCTTATCACAATTAATCACAAAGCAATCATATTTCTAGTTTTAACTCTAACCTCGAATTCTCCTTCAGATCTAATGGTTGGCTAGAGATTTTTACGCTTATTTTGAACTTAATGATGTTGATAGATCATAATAAAGCCGCAGCACCTTCAATAATATCTTAAGAATTTAGACTTAAATAAAGCAAAACAGTCTCAAAAGCTGGAAAGATTCCATAGGGAACTAGCAAATAAGCGGTAGAAAAGGTCTAAGATGTTGAAAACCACTAATCACCTCAAGATACAGCAGCTCAAAATACTAATTCCTTTTGAATTGACCTATTAGTTGATTAATTAAACTATAAAACTAATGAATTTCATTGTGAAAATTTTGGCGACTGTCAAAAAAATGCCCTACTTCCCTAAAAAACCAATTTCTATTCTGACTGTGACTAATTTGGAGAGCAAAAAGAGCTAGTGCATACAGATTAGGATATACCATCTACGATAGTAGTATGTTAGAAATTTCTATTACTGATACTATATGTATGAGAGAATTTGACTAAGGACATTGTTCAATTGAGAATATTAGTAACGATTGCTACAGATAAACGTTGCCTGTAAAGTTAAAATACTATGCGTTGGTCCTATAGAGACTGGTTATTATGCAGGCATCGTCTCCGGTGGACTTGGAAGCCATCTTGCTTGCTGTTTCTAAAGAGGAACAACTTGATCTTATAAAGCTGATGGCAAATGATTTGAATGTGGCTCTAACCCCCTTAAATATTATGAGGGTGCTAAATATTACTAAACGAGAGCTTGATACTGCTATTGAGAAACTGATGACGCTCAGTCTCGTTGATATGATGGGCGATGGATATTCACTTACCCGACTTGGTAAAGATGTATATGAAGTACTTAGTGTAATAGAGGTTGCAACAAAATTGAGTTCAAAGCTGAATGGAATAGAAACACAAAAACTGGCAAAAGGCTTAGATAATCAGGAACTTGACAGACTTATGGAGAGAATATTGCTTAATGCGAACTTAAAGGAGTTCGTCAAAAGGAACGTACGCAAAGACGATAGGGCAAATGTCAATAGCTAGATAGACAGAATCGCAAAAATCCGAAACACAGGACAAGAAAATCAGATTAGTTATTTCTAATATCTGACGGTGGAAAAATGCACGATGTTTCCAGGCTTGTATCGTAGCGAACAATTAATAAATTAACAAGACATACCGAAGTACAATTTTGGAGAGTAATTATTATCGACCATCATTTTCGCTTAGGCGAATGATCGTCAAATTATACTCTATTGGGTTATAATATCAAATTCCAATCATCACTTGTTGATTTAGGCCATGCACTTCCTGATATGGGAAAAAGAGCCAGTATTTTCCAGCAAGACATATGGACTATTAATGAGCTTTTGAAATTATGGGGTCGAGTAGAGGACCTAACGATATTGAGAAAATTTGCATAAATTGCGGCAGGAACATTTCAGATCATCCTTCAACTGGAAGGTTTCACAGCATTATACTGCACGGGAGAGAATGTGCCTGGAATCCTGATAGCGAATTTAGAGGGTTTGTAGTCAATACACTAAGAAATTCTGGATATGACGTTGAAGATTTTGGATACAAATGAGTGAACAACTGTAATAGATTTACGATCATTTCTTTAGGTGTGGTTACCAAACAAAAGACTATTGACACTTGTATCGGAACAATACATCAACAATCAATTTTTATTAAGTTTAGTTTGGTTTTATCGTCAACTAACAGTTGAGGGATGGACTTACAAATGTGTTAGGTAGTTTATGCATATCTATAGTCTACTGATGCCGACATGGCACAAAAACTGATATTGTAGAGCTTTCTAATCTTATATGTACTATTTTGATAATTGAGATTATGCTATTAGCGTATAGGAACCTTAAGGCTTCTATCGATAAAGTATTTTTGATTTGGCAGGTCGTCTTCCCTGTAGTATATATATTTGTAGCAGGCTATGCATATTCTGCGCTTATTGGGGGACAAGGCATAAAATTTGGGGACATAATTGTTACTTACCCTGCATATTTAACTGCAGGTATGATAGGCTTTAATGTGATGAATAGTAGCACTGTGGCAGGCAGCATTATATGGAATGATAAGAGGAACGGAATGTTTCAACAACTATTGGCAATGCCATTTACTAAGGTTCAGTACATTGCTAGCAATCTTCTCACAATAGTTCTAATGGGACTCGCCAGTGCGACCCTTATAGTGGTGGTAGGTCTTCCTACCATGTTAGAGAACATAAATCCCACCTTCTGGAGCATTCCCTATACTGTATACGCTTTAATCGTCGGTGCTATATTTTTTGGCTCCTTTACAATAATCATCTCCACGAAACTCAAAAGCAGCGAGGGATTTAATGTAATTAGTAACGGCGTGTTTCTATTTTTTGCATTCGCCAGTTCGGCCTTCTATCCAGGGGAAGGAGTTCCTGAACCACTGCGTACTGCTTTCAATGTTAACCCTCTAACATACATAGTAGATATTAGTAGAGCAGGAATATTTTCCCAGGTCACTCAATTTACTAATATTCAAACTCTTATCATTACTATCGTTTCAATTGTGGCCTTTCTAGTTGCTACAATATCCATGGTAAAGATGAAAATTTAATGGTTTTAAACTATTCTTAGCCATTTGGATTAAGAATGCATATTTTTCGAATTTTTGACAATAGTTA
>DASWDL010000198.1:0-3037 GCA_036395315.1 Nitrososphaeraceae archaeon | reverse complement strand
CCAAACCTTTTTGGCTTCTTCATTGATTGTAGCAATCCGCTTAACGTTGTTCCATTCTCCTATGTAAAGTGGGACACCAGCTAACCTACTGGCATTTAGGGATAGACCTAGCTTATCAGCCTGGTATCCATCAGATGGTATGCCATACATACTGAATTTGAAAATGACATTTTTCTTATCCAGAGGAACCATTTTTGCCAGATTCTCGGGATTAACTTTTATTGGACCTTTAAGGTCAATTGGTATATTCATACTATATATGATTGTCTTATTGGTAATCTTTCTAAGCTTCTCGGTTATGAAATTATTAAATTTACCAATTTTTGTCCACTGATCCGCATTATGGACCTGCGGTTCACTCAATATTTCATATCCTAATGTACTGGGATGTTTATCAACCAACTGAACTATCTTACTCAAGAATTCAGCTTGGGAGGTCCAACCGTTTGTTCCATTCATACCAGGAACGCGATTATTCCACCAATTTGTCCACCAATTCTCCGCAGCGGCAGACTTTGGGGTTCCTCCGCTCCCTTGTTTATACAATATAGCATCGTTAAACAGGAATGCTGGAAAGCCAGTACCCCGGGCAACGTTGAGCCATGATGAGGTGTGGAACTGATGATTATCGTATATTACCTTAACTCCATATTTGTCCGCCGTTTTCGCCAGGGTCTCAATCTCTTTAATGAATCTATCAGGGTTTCTAATGTAAGATTCCCAATAGAACCTGTAACGGATATGATCAATTATTTCGGATTGGGAAATCGTCCTAATACTACTTTCATAATAATTGATTGGGAATGGGTATTTGTGACCTTCTCTTGATTGAGGCATACTGGTATAGTAGCCCCGCATATTCAGTCCCAAATGCGGCTTTCCCTCTTGGGCAATTGTTTGGGGGTTTGAGTTACCCTGAAAAATATCGTTACTGCCCTGTCCCGATGCAGCTTTATGAAGATTATTGTTAAGGATTAGACAATTGGCTACAATTATAACAGATATAAAAATATGGCAATTGATTTTCTTCTCATGTCAACATATACACTTAATTAGACTAATATTCATAATCATGTCAATATAAATTTAAGAGGTATTCTTGGATTCCGATATCCTCTATCTCCTGATGATGCGAATAGAGCATGTAAATCGGCTATTTATGGACCCCCAACGGTTATTATCTGTATCCAAAGTCTACAGAACAAAACTAATGAGAGTAATAATCCCTAGTAAAAGGATTCGAAGTCAGTTCTCCTAGAAAAATGTCCTAATTAAATCCTATGAATCTCCTCTTGGAAAAATAATCCCATGAGAATCTAGATTCAAAAATAAAATAAATCAGGGCTTTAGAATTGAAAGAATTTGGATATGACATGCTGACTAGTTAATTTATTTTAATTGGGGCTGTAGGCTGTGATTATTGGAAAACTACCATTTACGTTTGTCACCCTCTAGTAGTCCAGACCCCGTATGGATTCTATCTATATGTTTGGAAAGTTCTTCTTTGCTAACAAACTTCGACTCACAGTAAGGACAAGTAAGTTGAGCATCCCTTGTCATATGAAAAAAGATCACTTTATCCCATTTAAGTACATCGATCACACCTTGCGTAACAGATGGAGTATATTATGTCATGAGTACTGGAATTAACTCCTGAGAATGAAAGGTCCAACAAGATCATATTTTCAAACGGCTAAATTCGAAGGTGGGCCAAAGATCTTGCTTTTTGGCATAGTTCTTCTGACCTGTGATACCGCTGAATTCAAGTTGGATATGATTTGTTCTTTGTAAACTATAATTGTTTGAAAATTTCCTTATCTTATAAATTCATTAAAGGCAAGTACATTCACCATTTATCTGTATTAATTTCCAATATATTGATAGGTATTCTAAAAGGGTTTGGTATTACGAAATCGTAACACTAAGCTAGCATAAATTCCCTAGCTGGGAAGGTTTTGGAGTTGACAACCCAGCTAGAGTGGCATTGACTGAATTGTAGTTACATTATACGACTTGAAGTTATTTAAAGAATCTCTGGGTAGTGACGAAGGATATAGCAGTTTGAACTACCCAGAGGATAATGAACGTTAGTGTAAGATAGTCAATATAATATTTAAACTGGACCGGCAGTGTTTTCAGAACAGTTATGCCAGCCCAGCTCTTCATGACGTAACTATAAGAAAGGAAAATGGATATTTTAAGTTTAAAGAATTTTAGTCCATAGCAGGAAGAGGGAAAATTGGATAATTTACCTGCTTGGTCATTTGGTTTGCAGCATAAAATATTAAGGTTAAAGACCGACCCTGTAGAGTCGCAAATCGAACCCATTTATAGTAACAGAAAGTAGTTATTGAGACGGTCCAAACATGTAAGAATCTATAGAATCTATTCTAACTCGCCAATATTGGGGAGCAAATACAGGTTTATTATCACCATTTATAATGGTTGCATTTTCTAGTTTCCAGACCTAGCTAGGTCTTTCATTAGCTCAAAACCTTCCAGTAAGGAACCCATAGCCTCTTTGGGTCTTGATTAGATGCTGTTGTTACTTTGGATTGTTGACTGAATTTTCTCATAATCCCATCATAATATTTTTGATAACCTATTAACACTCCAGATATTACGACTCCTTGAACTGTAAAAGTCATACCTACTTCTAAACCTCTGTCGTTAGCCAAGTTCACAAGAACTGATAATAAACCATCTTTCCTAAGGTAAAATTGCTTTAGTCATTCAGTTTTATCTTTTACAATATGGTATTATTATGTCCAATTAACTATATTCCTTCACTATAACGCAGACTTGTTGTTAGAGAGATTCCTTAAAATTACAAAATGGTTACAGAATCTCCGAAGCAGAGGAAAACGAAGCATTTGTGGACTAGATTATGAGAAACCACTCTGCTTTGGAGCCGATGATGTTTTCGTATTTACAAATTATAAAAAAGTTTAAGAGCTTCCTAACTTCTAACGGAGCTAAATTGACTTCGTTATCAGCCTGGTAGACTGGGCCTGTGGGAACAAGGACCAGCAACGGA
>DASWDL010000197.1:0-2867 GCA_036395315.1 Nitrososphaeraceae archaeon | reverse complement strand
CTCTCTACGATGATATTAACTACGAATTTTCCACATGCATTTGCTTATTCCGATATTCCTGATTCTCTTGACAGAGGAGATATTGCAGAAATATTCGATTTCGGAAGCGGGATATTTGCGTTCTTGTTATTTGGATTATCTCTTGTGGCATATAGGAACATGAAAATGAGAAGAATCTTATTTGTGTCAATTGCCTTCGGGCTATTTGGACTAAGAACCGTAGTTTCGCGGCTTGATCTCTTTATGCCTGAAATAGAATCCTCTTTGGTAGAAATGACATTAGCAATCATGAGCTTTGTGGCCTTATCTTTGTTCTTTATAGCTATTGTAAGGAAGGAAAAGCTAATTACTAAATCTAAACAACTTTAGACTCGAGCTCTCATAGAATATGAATTAGAAGTGACATATATAATACATCTGCCTTGTAAAATACCGAAGTTTTATGAAAGGGGTCCCAAATTACAATTGCAAGTCAATCCTTTCTTCTAAAACTTAGTTTTCGTGGGATCATCATTAATAGCGAGTATTGAATTTTAAGGTAGATTTTAGATTCAATATTTTATAGTTAAAATAATGGCTTTACTGTTTGCATCAAAAGCAAAAATGCAAACATTTGAAAACATTTAGTTAAGTGTACCTCAAATCTAATATATAATCTGGCAACTAGTCATTCCAAGTGAATGCCAGTAAATAGAAGCAGAGAATGTGCTTGGAAGAGAACGTTTTGCGCTTCTCTGGGATGGATATTAGAAATAAAGAGAGGATATAAAATTGGATAAAGCACGGTTATTCATTCTAGTAACTGGGTTAATTATAATTGTAGGATTTTCAGTGTTTACATTCATTGGTTCGAGTCCATCTTCGCCCAAATCTGGTACGAAAATTCAACCGGTAAAGAAACTTACATTAACTATGCCTACACAGAAGCTTAATTCAAACCATGAGCAAACCACGTTACCAATATCTAACACTACCACTACCAAAAGCATAGAGACTAAAGCAATGCCATCATTCTACTATGTTGCTTCATCGGTACTTTTAGCCGGAAATAGTTCTAACTCAAAAGTCCCATCCTCACAGAGTGCTGGTGAAAATAAGAGTATGGCTTCGTTAGATATCTATGAAAATAGAGATGTCCCAGAAAATTATTACTCTATTGGGTTCCCAACAGGTGCAAATGTAGTTCAGGGGGCCAATCCTGGTAGTTTCATTGCAACCATTATCCCGTACATATACTCGGTAGAGCTACAAGACATTCCGGATGACTCAAATGTCCAACTTTACACTTTGACACATGCCGAGCCGGCTCTTAAGTCATCTTTGCTTGGTTACAATTTGGTTAGCTCAGGACAGCTTGGCGCAGGGAAAAATAGAGCATGGGATCTTGTATATACATGGAAGAATTCCACTCAAGGTTTGGAAACTATAGAGGTCTTTATTGAAGGGAAAGACCAAGCAGCAGTGGTTACATTCTCAAGCCCGATTCAAGATTATGCAAAGAATAATTCAACTATAAACTCAGTCTTGGAGAACTTTAAATGGCTCGGGCAATAGTCTAAGGAGAATTAAAAATTTTTTGGAAATTAAATATTTCGTAGCAGTCCTATGTGCCTTGCTTATTTTTGGAGGATTGTATTTCAAATTTCTGTACGATGTTCCTGATGGTGAGGAAAAAACAAATAGTTTGGTGAGCTGGTTTCTTGTCGTTTTTGGTATAATTGGCATTATGATTACCGCTCTGTGGAGATCTAAGAATCCACTAGAATCTTATACAAACAACAATCAAAATCATTTTTTGAAACAAGACGGTAATGATCAAGATAATTCCAGCCTTTCAGGTACGTTTAGGCGAGACTTTACTAAAGGGAGTGGGAAATTAAAGAAATGAATGATACTAGATCTAATAACGAGGGGATCGTATGTAAAGGCCTTAGCAAAAAGTACAAGAATTTTTTGGCTGTTGCATCTTTAACAATGGAAGTCAATCAAGGAGACATTTTTGGTTTCCTGGGACCAAACGGAGCAGGTAAGACTACAACAATTAGGATGCTTTGTGGACTCTTGTCACCAAGTCGCGGAGAAGGTACCGTAGCTGGATTAGATATAGTTAAACATAGCCCAAAAATAAGAAGTCTAATCGGTCTACTACCTGAAAGTTCTGGATATTATAATTGGATGAACGCCGAAGAATATCTACTTCACTTTGCAGGTTTATATAAAATTGAACCATCCATAGGCAAAATAAGAGCAAGGAGTCTATTAGAGGCTGTTGGCCTTGCTGAAAAATCGTTTGCTCCAATTAGTTACTACTCTAGAGGTATGAAACAAAGACTTGGCCTTGCAAGAGCTCTAATCAACGAACCGAAAATCATCTTTCTAGACGAGCCCACGCTGGGTCTCGATCCAAAAGGTCAGCAGGATATTCAAAAAATATTGTTAGAGCTTAATCGCGATAGAGGGGTTACAATCTTCCTTTCTTCACATGACCTCAGTGATGTTTCCTCTATGTGTAACAGGATGGCAATTATTAATTATGGAATGTTAATCGCTCAAGGAAGTATTCATGAATTGAGAAAACTGGTTGGAGGCTTGAGGGGTATTGTGATAACGGTGTTAAATTCTATGGATGCAGAGGGAAAACTATCAAAAATGGGCTATAAATTCGAAATCAACCCTGAAGAGGGCAATAAATTGATTGATGTATTTGTATTTGAAGGATTTCAGGAATCAGCAAACAATATTCTTGACGCATTCAATAAAGTAGGCCTACAGTTATACGAAGTACGGAGATTTGAAATGGGTTTAGAAGAGATATTCTTTAGATTAACAGAATCAAGCGAAAAGTTGAATTTGCAAGAGAGTATTTC
>DASWDL010000196.1:0-6328 GCA_036395315.1 Nitrososphaeraceae archaeon | reverse complement strand
CCAACGATTGATTCCAAATCTGGATTTGGACAGCCTGTTTATATATTCAGTTGATACTATTAGAATTAGGCCGACTTAATTGATATGACACAGATTCAAACAAAGACGTACAAGCATCAAATATCTGAAATGCTTGCTATTGCCGCGATGACCTCATTACTCATCCATATTGCAGATGGATCCATGGAGCGTACTATCAAACATGGATTTTTACCAGTGAGCATAGATAAGAGGCCGTTTGGCATATCTAACTTTGGTATAGCATCAATAATCTTGTTCTTCCTAGCATTTGGGATCGATATACGAGGAAAAAACACATCAAACGTAACAACAACTCTCCTTATAGTGGGTGGTGCACTTATCGGAACAACCGCGTTGGGAGTATCAGTGATGGATAGAGGCGGATGGGTAGCACCATTTTTGACAGTAAGTTTGATAGGATACATAATAATGGGGTCAGGTATACTGAGAGAGATACAACGGAGGAGGGTTACATCCAGAATTGTCTAAATTATTACAAATCAAAGAACAATATTAAGAAATGCAAAACAAGTATCAGGAATATCTACCGAAAGTTGACGCAGACGTTATTAATGAACTATTGACTCTTTAGAGAGAAAATCCTTTAGTCACCCCAATCTATACGTTAGAGGTCTTGCCAAAGAAGGAACTGATTCTCAAAAAGCCAAAGATTTCATATTTCATAAGACGGGAACTGTTCTGCTGCAGTAGTGGCTGCAGAATAACAGACTGGTTATACAGTAAATTCAATTGTTTCTATAGATGGCCAATACTTCTTTACCTTACCACCAGGAAAATATATCAAAATTCGTTGTTTATCAAGATGGAACGAACAGGATGGTTAGTAATTTTCAGGTAGAACAGTGATAGGCTTACAGTCTTAATTTTAGATACAAGAATTGCTTTTTTCATTCTTAATACTATTAAGATCTAAAGGAATTATATTTACAAATTTTGGGGAGAATTGATTGTAGTACGATAGCTTATAACAAGGAAGTATGTAAATGTTTATTACAAACAGAAACGACTACAGATCTAGCAAACAAATTGAATGACAATAATAAAACTACGAAACCTTCAATCATAACAACAGCTGTAACTATATTGGTAGTGATTACATCTGCCGCTAGTATTCTTGGGATACAAAGCCAAACATCGCATAATCTATTAGCACAAAGTGCCAAGAGTAACGCAACAACGCCAGCAGCAAATATTACTGTTGTAAGAGTCGCCCCAAACCAATCAACTAACAAGACTTTCTGGATAAGTACAGTACACTTTGATGGAGCAACGAGCTTGCAAGCGGGCGGGGCTTGTGGTAATTGCACTCAAAATACTCCGCCGCATCCAGCCGAGAAGTTTCCAAATACAACGCTGCCTGCTGGACCAGGGCTTGTGCTAAGACCACCCAACAAAGTAGGAGCTTGGGATATGAGAGCATTTACATTTGCTCCAGATCAAATAGTCGTTAATCAAGGCGATACGGTCACCCTTCATTTCTTAGGTGTACAAGGTCCGCATCATGTGATAACTGTCGAAGGTGTGGGAACGTTTCCACTTGATAGAGGACAAATTCATACCGTATCGTTTATCGCGGATAAACCTGGAACAATAACGTACACGTGTCACATACATGTGCCTAACATGGTTGGCCAGATATTGGTACTTCCTAAACCAGCGTAGTAGAAGACAACAATCCGAAATAGTGCTCCTTATGTACACTAACAACAACTTGAACATCTTGAGCACCTCATCTCTTATTTTTGCAAGGTTTCCAACATAATTCAACATATTTCTATGTAATCTTTGATAATGCAAATATGTCAGATTCCAGTAATAATGAAGAAGATGGTTTTCCTATTAATAATGAATAGCATAAATATTAAGTTCAAAGCAAGATCTGATCTTAATGATCGATCCTAGTCTTTACATACACCCAAGCATTGCTATCCCAGCTACTTCGCTAGTTCTTGTAGCCTTTGTCCTCAAGGCACGAAGGAAGAAGTACTATCGAGCACACTATGCTGTTGCCATGGCAGCTTCCATTCTCACAGCAGTGGCTATCCCAATCGGATTACGCGCCGTGCTCTTGTCATATGCTCGTTTCATGACTTGGCCACTGACTTTAATTCCACACCTGGGGATGGCCACGATCTCTGCGATACTAATTTCAGTCCAATCAGGTCTAGGAATCGCCATGCTTCTGCGGAAGAAATCCCGTAAGAATTCTCTCGGACTTTACAGAGTACATAGCAGACTTGGAAAGTTCGTGGCAACCGCTTTTGTGATACAGGGTCTTTTAGGTATAACAGTCCTATATGGGATATTACACTCAAACGTAACAACTACGCAAACTGGTGTGGTCAAAACGGTAGCAGGTGGAAACAAGGTCTTTATCGTACCAGGAGCAGGTACTCTTGCTGACAAAGGATTTTCGCCAAACCCAATCAATGTAAAGGTTAGAGATACTGTAACATGGACTAATATTGACGATATGGAGCACACAGTAACATCTGGTAACGGACCAAGTGATCGAAATAAGGGAGAACAATTTGATTCCGGATTATCAGGACTAACGGTACTGACAGCTGGTAAAACATTCTCTCACCAATTTGCTAAGGCAGGAGAATTTCCTTACTTCTGTCAGATTCATCCTACTCTGGTGGGAAAGGTTGTCGTCATTAACAGTTCCAAGAACTGATGAGTTTTTGTATTTCTGTAATTGCTAGAGTCTAGAAGGATCAACCTAGAAAGGTAATTGTTGAGTTATGACTATCTGGATATGAAAGTCAACATAGTAACCCTGTTGATTAATAATAATGACTAAAATAGTATATGGGTTCAGTGGGTTCAGTGTCAAGGTATCATTGCCTTAAATGTGGTATTGAATACGACACGTTAGACGAGCTCCAAGTGCATATTAGAAAAAGCCACATTATAAGCACTAGTCACTTCCATAGTGTGTAGGTTCTGATGCCGCTGTAGCAACAGAAAGGCAATTACCATAAATTTTTTTGAGTTCATTTCAAAATTTGGAGCCAAACTGTCTTAGAACGGCTTTATTTAGTACGATCAATAAGAAAAAGTATGAGCAGTGATGAAGAACTGTCAGGCACAATCAACAATGAAGAAATTGATGAAGGCGACAAAGATACTGAAGGCAATGAACTATCGGACGATTCTATGGTGAGCCAAGAAACAGCCGAGGAAATAGACAACGTGCAGTCGAGTGAACCAACTGATCTACCAAGCGAAAGACCGATCGGGATAGAGGAACAAAAAGTTATTGAAACTCAAGAAAGAGAGGCAGAACAAGCTGAACAACGTGTCCCAGAAACAGAAGAAGAGCCAGAAACTACCACCCAAAAAGAGCAAGTAGATGAAATACTTTCAGGAAGTAAAGAAAAGCAAGGACCTAAGAAGGAGGATTCAACAAGGAATCTATTTAATCAATTCGCCAAACATTTTCAAATCAGTAAAGTGGCAAGTGACAAGACGACAAATACTCTGAAGCAGATTCAGAAGCAATTAACACAAATAGACAGAACTACAATCACCAGTAATAGACAACAGGCTCTAACTAAACAGTTGATGGGTCAAGTTAAGGCAATGCAAAAGCAACTGGACAAGATTATCAGTTCAGTCAATCGCATTAAAAATATATCTGATGTTAAAAGAAAAGGGATAGGTAAGCGCAAGAAGTAGCTTTTTCTTAACGTAGTTTAATTATTAAATATTTTTAGTTCTATACTACGATAGAGCTGCTGCCATTTTGAAGAGAAACAGGATGCGGGATATCAATGCAGAATCGAACCAATAAATGGAATCGTATTAAGAGATAGATGAGTCAAGCGAAAATTTTTTCCTATAATGGAGATTGAATCAGAGAACCTTGAAGATATTGAGATCTATGAATTTGAGGATCAAAATTTTAAATTGATTGTAAAGTAGGTGGTCGTTTATTCCCGTTCTTGTGTATCCTCTTCCGTAACACTAGTCACGCTCTCACAACCACAATTTTCAGAATGCTCATTGTATTTGCCTAGTTCCTTGTTTCAGACGTATCTATTGTTGGATTAGAAGATTTTAAGATAATAGGACTAGTTTGACTCTAGTCATTAATCTATCTATTGTCCATAGGCATGCATCGGATATGGAGGGTTTACTACCAATTTCCTTCCATATTCGTTTTGGAATCTATTTCAGGTAAATATTTTCTATAATTTCCAACTTTAGTAAAATTTGGACTAGTCAAATTAACTCAAGAATCTACTCCTACAAATCTAGTTCCATATTCATGAGAAGCACCCATCCTCCAATGCCACCAGTATATTCTCAAGTAACCTCGAAAACATCATCATCTTTAGATATTTCCTCTAACATTTCTGAATTTAGTCTGTGATTAGCTACATAATGAGTACCGTTATCATATATTGAAAAAATCATACCAATCTTTTTAAATATTAAATCTCTTTTTGCTTGTGAATTCGTTCCTGGTTTTGTAAATACCTCTACCATGTAAAAAGGTGTCCCAGGGCTTTCCCTTATCGCTTTGACGATTTTCATTTTTCATAGTAGTGGCCATGGTACATCTCCATGCTATTTTGTTCCAGTCAAAGATCTTCTGTCCGTCTAGTACTCCAAATGGTAACAAATTGAACAATGCAGTCCATGCGTTGAACGAGGCACCAGCATACAAATATGCGTGATATGGATACAAGTAAGCAGATATTAGAAAAGAAAATCCCATTACCAGATTAGTTAACGGCCCAACGAGTGCAACTCTCCCAAATTTATTTCTGTCAGTTAATCTTACCATTACTGCACCCGGAGCGATAAACTTGAATGGCATGACGGGTAATGCCGATACGGCTGTAATTACAAGTCCGTATACTTGCGGACGACTAAGATAACTGCTTCAATAAGACTTAACAACCAATAAAATTGCAGTCTTAAATATAACCCGCTTGGTATTTGCTTTATGAAACCAAAACAAACTAAAATAATAAGGTTTACAGTTGCCACACTTTTGATGGCGAACCTAGCATTCTTATTGACGACGACAAATATGATGCAAAAGGCGTATGGGAGTGTGTATATAAACGGGCTCCCACGAAAAGCGCCCATTGTAAGTTCGGGTAATAATGCATATGTGGTATGGACTTCACACCCTACAAATACAACAGGAGCAAGCGATCAAGTAATGTTTAGAGCATCTCACAATGGGGGAACTACATTTGGAAATAAAATAAATCTTAGCAATTCGAGCAAGTTTCAGTCACATGATGTCGAGATAGACGCCACGGGAAATAAAGTATTAGTAACATGGTGGGAAAGCAACCAAACTGCCGATATACCTGTTATGAGAATCAGTGCAGATAAAGGGGATACCTTTGGGCCTTTAATGAAACTTGCAACTAACGGAACCATTGGAGTTCAAACTGAAAAATAATCACATTCACTTTAACTGGATTCAGCTTTGTCATGTATGGGGTGTTAAACTTACCTGGGACAGAAAGAGAAGAGAAGGACGCCAAAAATTACCTGGAAGATATGGTTATGAAGGCTCCTATTCAATAGCTGTAATAAGTAGCCTGCTTTGTGTAAATCTATTAAGAACAAAACCTGAACTTAAAGTAGCATATTAGGCACTTTGGGTAGGTGTATATTCTGTAGCCAAGAATGTAACTTTCGGTAACTGATAACGAAGTAAAGGTCATAGTAGAAATGCCTGGCGTTTCTAATTTGCATGCAACTCCTAATTTTGTCCTTAATACTACCACAAAATTTATAGCTACCACTGAAAAGTATCCCCAACGATTCATTTTTCTGAGCTATACAACAATCTGTTTTATGGGAACGGTATATCAATTGGAAGTTTAAAATGATTCTTTATATCAGACTTGACATTGGCTTTAATTGAAGTAATGTCTGGCTTGGCATTACTCACGTGCTTACCTTGTGAAATTAATGTACTAGAAAAATTCAATTTGTGAATCTCTTTGAATGGATTTGAATTAGTAGGGTTGTATAATTTTTGAGCTACATTCTGGGTTGTCAAACTTATCTTTGAAGCGACTGGCGGAGCAGTATTATACTGGGTACTTAAACCGCTTACAGAACTAGTCAATGCAGAACTTGCCAAACCAATTACTAATAAACCCAGTAGTAGAAGTGCAAATTGACTTGAGCCATGCTTATGCTGAGGTACTCGTCACCCAGGCTACCCAAGTACCTATCCCTGAAGTCAGCTTCTTGATAATTCCAATACGGTAAAGAATGAGCCCATGTCTATCTTTTTTGCAAG
>DASWDL010000195.1:0-4676 GCA_036395315.1 Nitrososphaeraceae archaeon | reverse complement strand
TATTGCTCGGTGTCGTTACCAGTTGAAGTTTAGGTGGCGGAATACTAACCCAGCCGGTAAATTGGCGGACTTCGTTAGATCTTGATGATTCGGCGCTATAGAACAGTAAATTGTATTTGCTTGGATAATTTAAAGTGTCCAAGGTCATGGTTAAACTGATAAAGCCCGGTCCGAGATTAGAGTTAATGTACCAATTACTGAAATTTATGTTAGAATATAAGAGCCTGTATCCTCCCAAAGAAGAGAGCTGATACAAATATGCGCTCAATTTTCCTCCGCTTGATTCCAGATAAAAATCATAATCTCCTCCGCTATAGCCTGTCTTGCTATTTGAGTCAGCATCAATCAGGAATCCGTAAGCGACTCTTCGTGTAGGCTGGTTTATAATCGATAAAGTTGAGTTCTTAGGAGCAGAGCTCAACCAATACGTTGCATTTAATGACTTCCCGTCGCTGATGTAATCGACTGCTAATATATCAGTGTAAGCTGATTTTAAGCCATAACTACTATTTCCATAAGTTTGAACCCATGTGCGATTTTCATTAATTACCTCCTGTAACCCAAATGACGGAGATAAAGCATCAATTCGGTGAAATGAAGTGACCATTCCTGACAAAAATAAAAGAGCTATAGAACCGAAAATAATGGCTCCAAAAAGATATTTGTTCCTTGGAAGGGGCTGGATTTGAACGGTCCGATTCTTTAGAGATACTATATGATCTTTTGTCCTAGCGGCCTTTACGATGGCCAAATAAGAATTTAAAAGGAGGCGCATCTTGACATAGTATGCCATGTCCAGTAAGCGATTGCTGTATTTTGGCAACTTTCGTTTTCAAATGTAAAACAGAATTTGATTGATTTAAGGTACACGTTCTATCCCTTAGCTTATACTCAAAGTATTGATTTGGCAATTAGTCGATGGTTCTTCTATCTCCGTAACCTGTGGACCAGACCTGCCTGTTCGTAATTTCCTCAAGGGTATGAACCACTAGTGATATTGCCACATATTCTATTATTCTAACTAGTATTCCTCAATATTCTCGTTTAGGCCAGTTACTTTTCTTTATTGAGTAGTAATCTTCTATTTGACAGAACATAACTATTTTATTCTCAATGGACTCTGCACTACGGGGGAATCGTTATGTTGGGACCTGTCCAAGGCGTGGCATTAGGATTTTCCGGATCAGCACTGGGCATTGGAGGGTTCGGTGGCGACCCAGATAATTTACCGTAGGCAGATAAGTGGTACCCCACTCGCTCTATCTTAGCGTCAGGCCCACCCTTTATCCATAGCAATACTATTAATTCAATTTTTTTTGTACTGAGGGCACATCAGGAACAGTCCAGCCGCAAAAATTTATTCCGTAAACCGCAGAATCGGCTGTATCAGGGCTCGCGTGATGATAACCTGCAATAGTATCAATAGGACATACGTCGCCTTTATCCTTACCGATAACATCCCAAAACGGTCCAACAGAAATGTGAAGCTCGTAATCTACGTACGTCCAGTCGTTTTCTTCACTTCCCTTAATTTCATCACCAAAAGGAACATGACCAGAAACCACTACAAAATCACGATCTCGACCTTTACTAAGTAAGTGACTAATTGCAATGTCATTCAACAATGTGTATTTCAACTGCTATGACTTAATATTTGCGATAATCATAATTAGCGGAGAGAACGCTGATAACTTTGTCCTTCTCGACCTGTATAAACAAGATTTCATTAATCTTCTTAGATTTATTCTAAAAATGTTTCAAGGAGTGAAAAAAGAGAACACTCGGTCAGCTTATAATAAAATATTAGATATGTTTGTAGACGACTCTAAGGCACGTATTTTTGAAGATAAAATGAAAACTCTGATGAAGTCTTATGAAATGCTAAAGGGAGAACCCTTTTTGAGTGATTAGAAAGCGGTAATCAAACCGGTTAAGAGTGTTTACTTGAGTAGCTGTCATGCTCAGGAGAAGCCCAAGGACAATTCAATCATCCGGCTAGCATAGAGACAGATCAGAATGGTCAGAGAATTTACATTGCAGATTTGGACAATAATAGAATTGAGGTAATCGATAGTGATGGACATTTCATCAATGCGTGGGGAACGCCTGGAAGCGAACAAGGACAATTTCAGGGTCCGGGTTCAGTAGCAGTTGATGATAAACAAAAGATGATTTTCGTAGCGGATATTAGAAACAACAGAATTGAGAAGTATGATATTGATGGAAACTTTATTACTCAGTGGGGAACACTTGGCAAGGGTGAAGGACAGTTTGACCACCCGGGAGATATTGCATTAGATCCGGAAGAAGAGACGCTATATGTAACTGATATTTATAATAATCGTCTACAGAAATTCTATTACGACGGTAATTTTGTTTCTAGTTGGGGAACATTTGGATTAGGTGACGGACAATTCAATAGACCTGCAGGAATTACAATCGATCCTAAATGATATAGTTTATGTAAGTGACACTGTCAATAACCGAATACAAGTATTTGATACCGGAGGAAACTTTATCAAGAAATGGGGGTCAGCTGGTTCTGCAAATGGCCAATTCAATAGACCAGACGGAATCTTATTTGAACCATCAGGAAACATTGTCTATGTTGCCGATAGAAAGAATAACCGAATACAAGTATTTGATACCGAAGGAAACTTTATCAAGAAATGGTCAACATTAAGCCCAAGGACAGGCGATCCCATCAAACCAAGAGATATTGCTGTAGATTCATCAGGACAGATGTACGTTGTTGACAAGGCAAATAGCAATATCCTTATCTATAAATATTCAAGCATCAAACCTTCGATTAGTATAAGCCAATCTCAATCTGTCAAAAAGCAAAATTCTCAACCTTCTTCAGGTTCCAATGGAGAAGAACAAAAACCAAAGAATCCAAAACCAGATAACGAACCGAAAGGGGATCTTATTGCAGATATAAAAATTGCAAAGGATCCAATAACTCGCGGGAATACTCAGACTGTAACTGTCAAGTTTACAGATTCTTCCTCCGACAAACCCGTTAAGAATGCAAAAGTGGACGGTTCTATAAGCTATGTAACAGGTCATGTTGAAGAGTTTTCTGATGATACTGATGGTTCGGGGGAAGTAAGCCACTCGTGGACAATAAGCGGTAACGCTAGTCCTGGCGAATTTGATGTTGATGTAGATGTATCAGCTTCAGGACACGATGATATTTCTGAGTCAGATTCGTTTGAAGTTGAACCAAAAAGTTGATTGGAGTTGGATCCTTATCCCTCGGACATAGATTGAATTTTGTAGAATAAGGACTTTCTAATGTGGGCTTTCTAAATTAAGTCATATTGGGTATTTCTTGATTCATATTGGGTATTTCTTGATGTCTGTAGTCAAATCCCACTCCCCGCGCTCAACTCTGGTAGTCAATTAGTATTTATGCTTAGGGGAGGTAAGTGCCTAAGATGGCAAATGAGTTTTATCACTTCAAGGTTCTTTTTTCTTTATTCGATAAGTTTTATGAAGGAAAACGAGGGTGGCAGGATCTTCAAGCAATCCTAGGAGAAGAAGATCTACGTTATATAACAAGAGAGACTATTATTGCTGATATATATTTTCTCCAAGGCGAAAACCTACTTCAGACAAGACGGTTAGGCCTAGACTCAGAATACACCAGGGATAATATGGGATTCAACACATGTCCAAATTACCGACGGGGAATCAAGGTTATTATTTTCATTCTTGACAATTACCCATTGTTTCTTCAGAAAAGAAGTGACAAAGACTCCAAAGATCAAGCAAGTCACATATTAGCAATCACACACCCCCGGGGAAAAAGATTGCAAACTTATGAATACATAAAGCGCCAATTAACTGTTTTTGAAAATTTCCTACATTCTACGAATGCCTTCAGCAAATCTAGGAAAGTCATTGACGTTACCAATAAATCAGAAATTATCTTTTGAAAAATTTCGTCAATTAACTTTTCAAATCGCTTATCATATGAGATCAGTCTTTCTATAAAATCCATCAACACTTTTTCGTAAGATTTGAATGTGTTATAGACCAACTTTGGATAATAAAATTGGTGAAGTATCGGATCATCCTGTTGATTTACTATCCAATCTAATAAGAAATCAAAAGCATACTTAGTATCTACTTTTGCAATATTTTCGAGTAAGGCTGTGGAGTCTGGAATTTGCTGAAAGTCTGGGTGTTTATGCCATTTCTTAATTAGTTTTAATGCAACTTCTTGTAACGGTTTTTTTTCCAAAATTCTTTCATCATAAAACTACAAGATTTAATAGACCGACAATTAATCGACCGAATGTCCAAGAATGTGGTAGAAGAAACCTATTTTGGTAGTGTTCTGACTCCAATGGGAGAAAAATTTCTCGGTTACATACAGTCTCTGACCTAATCATATTATAAGCCAGCAGTAATGAGCCTCAAAATTAAGAATATTGGAGCAGAAATGGAGAATAGTAATTGAAATAAGAAAAGAAAGTACGTCAAATCTCTTTCCGCTAATGCTCTAGTCTATTAGTCTCTCTCTTACCTTGTCCAACTTTTCCTTTATCAAATTATGGATATATTTATTCAAGTCTTGATGGATTAGCTCCCCATTGTACCACTTGAAATTCAAGTTATTTTGCCCATCCCTTGTTTTTTCAACATTTGATGTTTTCATGTTACTCATC
>DASWDL010000194.1:0-4350 GCA_036395315.1 Nitrososphaeraceae archaeon | reverse complement strand
TAACATCAATATCATGAATGCAGTTGAACATATCACAAACTCTCGACGATTTTTCATTTATCATTTACACACCATGATTTTATATCATATATCAGGATTAGTAGAATTGTCAACACGATTTATTCGAAATATTGTTCCTTGTCTATCATGGTCTGCCAATACGTAGAGGTAACCATCAGGTCCGACTTCCAAATCCGTGATAGTTCCTAATCCTTTTGCAAATATCAACGGTTCTAATTCTTTTTGGTTGTTTGCTATTTTATCTGCGAGGCGGCCTTGAAGGTCTAGGTGGGTTCTATCTTCATTCAATTTAAAGTGATATATTGTACCATTTTTTACACTTCCAACAAATAAATCATTTTCGTACTTGTCACCGAGCTTATCCGAATTTAAGAATAGAACTGAAGTAGGTGCTATAGCCTCAAGCCAATCAAATTCTGGATCTCTATATTTTCCTCTTCCATCGAAGCTTTCGAGATCGTTTTTGTCAAAATCTTTTTTAAGGAATGATGCACCCTGAATAACTCTCATCCGCTATTAAATCCTGGTTTTACGAGATTTATCTCATCATTTTTACTCTGTCCATTTTCAGTATCCCATAGATTTCCAGTTATGGGATCAAAACCTATTCCAAAACTGTTTCGAAGCCCGTAGGAATAATATTTGTCAAGTGGGTGAGCACTTCCCAGTATTCCTTTACCGTCCACAACTTTGCCATCGAATGTCACTCTTAGTATGCCCCCTCTTCCATCAGGAGGCGGTCCATCCCTGACATTTTGAGCCTTCGTCATATAACTTAGGTTTTGCATAAAATTGAGGTTACCAATTACTAGATATACACTCTTTTTATCAGGGCCTATTTTTAATACACCGCCATCGTGAGAAGGACCCGGTAAATATGGCAGATCCAAAAGTAATTTTGGATTAATTAAAGAATTGTTAACAAATTCATATCGATACAGACGATTTCCTAATATTCTCTGGTCATCTTTTCCATTAGTTTCAGTAAAGTACAAAAAAATATACGAAAAAATAGACGTGCCGTTTTTGTTTTGTTTTTGGAACGCAGCTATTCCTAGTAGTCCTCTTTCACTCATGTTCGCAACATTAACATGCAGTAATGGTTCTTTCAACTTTACACCATTTTGTATTCGTTTTACATTTCCTGTATTCTTTTCTATCACTAGTATATCGTTCTGATCCAAAAAGTCCATACCGGTAGGAAATTCAAACCCAGAGGCTATAGGTCTAAAGGTTAAACTTGGATCGATTATAGTAATATTACTATAGGAATTGACATTCTTGGCATAGACTGAAAATGAATGCCAACCATCAGAAATAATAATAATGGAAACGATTACGGCAAGGATGACTGTTAGTTTTATAAATTTTAAATATGACAATAAAATTAACCCTTATCTTAGATCCTCCTCTTTAAGTAATTTTCTGAATACACTCACGACTAGTCCGAGCAGAGTCGAATAGCTTTTTGTTAGATCTAAAAATCTTCTTATCTTAAGTGTAGGATTTGGATCATTCAAAATATGTCTAAGTTTTTCTTTTAGTGCCTCGTCTTGAGTCTCGTCAAGGCTTTGGTTAATTACTCTTTCTACTAAATCTAGTCCATTTTGGGTTATTCTGATTTGAGATAGATACTTCTCATCAAGTATTTCCTGTCCCCAAGCTAGGCCATTATGATGAAGGTAGTTCATCTCGCTAAAGATAGTTGACTCATCTTTCTCAGGCTTTAATTCAATTAAAATATTCTGAGCTGACAAAGGTCGCTTTTCATACTGGTAATACTTTTCATAGAGAAGGGTTAATAGCCTGAATCTTATTTCGTCCCGGTTCATCTTAACCTATAATGATCTTTAAACACTGAATTAAGTATTCAGCAAGAGTTAGAATGATCTTAAATTTATTCTTGATTGAGATATTGGGCGTCAAGTTAGAAATAAGGCATCTATGGGTATTCGCCGGTAAAGTATTTATGGAGTTCAAAAAATAATTATTCGTATTCATTTATTCGTATTCAAAGAACAGAAGTGAGATATCTGGCTAGTCAGTTCAAACGCAATAATTTTCTGGATGTTCACATTAGCTATAAAGGAAAAACTAACAGGAACATATTTCGACAACATTAATCAAAATAAGATTCTTTACAGTTGCCACAGCTAATATTAAGTCGTTCAGTTGCGTAATACATCAAATAGGTATTATGTGGGACATATAGCTGCTTATCTGGTCATCGAAAATATTCTGTATATTCGCCCGTCATCTTTATCATAAACAAGCACGTACAAATATCCATCTGGTCCCACTTGCAAGTCAGTTATTACACCAAACCCTCTCCCAAAAATGGTATTTCCCATTTCTTCAACTTTGTCTGCGATCCTATCTACGAGAGGACCATCCAAGCTTAAACTCGATCTATTTTGATTCAGTCTAAAATGATATATGTTTCCATATTTCGCATCTCCCACAAACATTTCGTTTTCATATTGTGCTCCGAGCTTACCAGAATTAAGAAACCGGAGAGCTGTCGGAGCGACAGAATGATCCCATGTAAATTCTGGGGAACTATAGGTCCCTTTTCCTCCAAAGTCAACTAAGCCGGTGGGGTTTTCAGGAGCCTTTTCTCCCTTTCCTGGTTCTGTTTTTTGTCCCTCCTGAGACTGGACATACCATATACCCTGAACTTTGACCCATCCACTATTAAAACCTGGTTCAACCAAATTGATCTCGTCACCAAATGTGGGACCGTTTTCTGTATCCCACATCTTTCCTGTTACTGGGTCAAAATCAAATCCAAAAATATTCTTTATCCCATACGCATAATATGTATTTAATATGGGTGCGCTGCCGACTATACCATTTCCAACGGGTTTACCATCTTGAGTAATTCTAATGATGCCTGCTCTACCGTCAGGTTCTGAACCATTCATATAATTCTGAGCTTTTGTCTCGCTATCCTTACCCACAAATGAACCTCCAACATCACCTATTGTGATATAAAGATTGTCATCTGTTCCTATGGCTAGTTTACCACCATTATGTTGAGGCCCGGGCAGCCCAGGTAATTTAAGTAGAAGTCTAGGATTTGCCAACTTGTCCTTAACCACATCATAGGAATATACACTATTGACAATGGTTTCACTTTTATTTTGATTTTGTACCTTTGTATAATACAAGAAAACTTTGTTCTTGCTAGCTGACAAAGCTACGCCGAGCAATCCTCTTTCATCAGCCTTAGTTACATTGAGTTGAACTAACGGTACTTTTGAAATTGTTCCGTTTACAACCCTTTGAACCATTCCAGAATTCTTTTCTGTTACAAAAATGTTGTTTGGTCCTAAGAACGCCATTGATGTCGGAGCCTTCAAGCCACTTACAACCAACTCAGTTTTTAGAGTAGTATCGGCAATGACAGGCCCACCAAGTGGCACTTTAGGTCTTGCGAAAGTGGAGATAAAACTATTTGAATAGATTAATGTGAATACAAGAGAAATGAAAATTAGTGTGGCGTAAAATCGAGTCAATAGCATTAACTCCTTTCAAGTAGGTACGGGCATAATTAGCCTGTCTGTGTAGAATTGCCAGTATCTGTTACAGTAACGTTAGCAGTCTGATTTGTATTTACATTCGTAGTTGTATTTCCGCTGCCAGATTCAATTTGGCCTCTAATTTCGCCATTTGGATGGTTTTGAGTATGGATATTTACACAGGTATCTCCACTCTTCATCGTAGAGATAAGCTCCGCAAATGATTTACCTTTCATAGGACCTGATGACTCTGGTTCGGTGATATTTCCTCGAATAACCATACCGACCTTTGTCGGATTGTTCTTGCTATCTTTAAGGAGGTCAACTATTACGTCACCATTTGTCCCTGTTTTTCCTAAATGAATATGGGCTCCCGTCGCGCTGGTTATCCCCGTTACATTAACTTTGTACTTTATTACTGTGTCATTTGCTGCCGTTCTGAATGATGTGTAACCGCTTGCGCCTGTATTTATGGGAGGTACTTCATTACTTCCTGACATAGAAGAAGTAAATTTTCCCGCAAAAACAAATGTATTCAATGTCGGGATTGATCCGAGCAGGAATAGTGATGCCGCTACAACTTCAAACAAATAGAACTTTCTCATGAATCCGTAACTATGCAATGTAGGAGATCCACCCAAGAGGGGGTATATTAACCATGGAGTAACTTTGTTACCCAGTGGATTAAGAATTATTATAGGTTACCTTCAGTAATAAGGAAATTAACCTAAGTTATGACTTAAGTGTAACGCGGTCCAGGTTAGACAAGTCGAGGCGATAACGTACTAGGATGCTGTGGTACTACAGG
>DASWDL010000193.1:0-6688 GCA_036395315.1 Nitrososphaeraceae archaeon | reverse complement strand
CTGTTAGTTAGGAAATCAGTTACCTCTTTTTCGGTTAAAGGAACAGCAAACCCCGGATTGGCGTTAAGAATATGCATCAACGATACAGTACCTGTCAACTGTATAACTCTTACGTGAAGATGACAGTAAATGTTAGTGAGTCACTTTATTAGTTCTAGAATTCCAGACTCTCCTTCGAACCATTTCTTAAATGTAGAAGTTTATTATCATGTATGGTTTGTGACCTCTAATCTATTTGCAAATACCAAGCTATTTCAGTACTGTCTCTTCAACATCAGACTCGTCTTCAACCTTATCATCATCATCTTCAATTACCTCTAGGTCAAGATGAAGTTCCGCCAACAAAATCAAATTCATTGTTGTCGTAGCTTTAAGGATCATAAAATAGAGGGTTAGGAGTATCGTGAACTTAAAATAACAAACAAAAGATAACAGTTTATGAATAATATTCAATTAATAAAATTCGGACCACTTCCAATTAGAATTCTTGTAGGAATCGCGCTTATTTTGCATGGTCTTCCAAAAGTTTCAGACATCCCCGGAACTCAAGATTTCTTTACCAAGATAGGATTGCCTCCTGGTCTTGCAATCTTGATCGCTGAGGAAGGAGCAAAAACTTGAATCCTCTTGTTGCCTCCATCTACGACATATACATATCCTGAAGGGTCAACTATTACACCTATCGGAGCATTGAATTGCCCGTCACCATTTCCGGGCAGGTCTTGATGATGTCCTGGGAGATTGCTACTAAAGGCCAGAACAGCGATTCTTCAAATAGTAATCCTACCTCTGATTCAGATTCTAACAGGACTTTATCTTTCACAATAGACGAGACTAGATTGCAAGCCCTAGCATTAGTCGATGATTGTTATAAGTACACCTATGGACCTTGTTACTAATGGAGTCATTATTATAGACTCAATCAAGTTCGTACGGCAAAAGAAAGAGGAATTAACTCGAGTGAGTAATAACTTTTGATAATGGTAAATTAGAAGAAAACCTGAAAATACTCAAATAATAATAAATACTGTGCAGAACTCACAACTAATAGGGTGTTCTGACTGTCTGTTGACCCCAATCCGGAAACAGCACTAGATTGGGCTAATGAAATCTATTGGCCTTTGAATCCAGATTCTCAGGTCGGCCGGGATGTACAAATTTTGATTCAAATTGCGGACGCTGTTGAATCGTGTATTAAGCAACAATTTGAGAGTGATAGAGATAACTAGGCATTAATCTTTTTCAGAGATTATAATCCAGATCGGAAAAACAGAATGAAGAATTCTATCGCAAACAAAACTGAGCATCTCTTGAGGAATTATGACGAAGAGTATAGGAATAAAATGGTATTAACCCTATGGAGTGCGTGCATCAGGACGGCCAAAACATTATCCATTAGACCAGAAAATGATCCTGATGAACGGAAAAACTTGATCTTTGTTGAATTTATTCATCCAAAATGTGATGACAACCCCTTTTATAAAATCGGTGTAGAAATAGCAGCGCTCTGGCAACCAGATCCCTTGAAAGTAGATTTTATTTATGGAGTTCCACACACTTCTCCCGCTAGGAAATATGAGTATTTGTGGAGTAGGAGAAAAGGAACAAGAGAAGTGCATCGCTACCCTGAGGATTAACCGAATAAACCATCAGAAATACCTAAGGAAATACCGCCTCCTATATTGATAATAACTGACTCTCAGTATTCTGAATTTGTTCAACAGATGAAAGATATTAAATCAAATGAATAGTACCCATGCTATCAATGGCTAAAAAGTAGCAAAGAAAGGAACAAAAGGAGATGAAGAAAAGGCTTTGCTTCTGATACTTTAGATGATATTGTAGATGTAGATACACAGTATACTAAAAACATAACTTTCTAAATACCTTGTTTTACAATTTCATTACGAATTGCCGCAGAAGTAGGATAAATGAATAGTAATGTAAAACGAAAACATTAACAAAAAAACTGCTTAAATCCTAACGAGTATTGATAAATGGTATCCCAAAACATCAGTTCATAATCAAGGATAAATCGTGCCGCTGTTTCCATTTCTTTTCTGTAGGTTGGTAGGTTTGATTTTATGACTTCGTTTGATCTTTTCAGAAATTCTTCTGGTAAGGGGGATGAAAATCCCTCCAGGAAACGGCAATTATCATTTGGAAACCTGTATTTCCTCTTCAATGCAGTACTGATCCTTTTGCAATTCTCTCCCCAGATTGGAAGATCAGTTAACATTGCAGCAAAAACCTCTGCATCAGAACCATAGTAACAAAGTCTGGTCAAATAATTAGTATATGCTTGGCACCCAGCCAGTGGTTCATATGATTTGAGTTGCAGGATATCAATGTCTAATTCATTTTGTAGTAAGGATAAATTGGATAACGCAGATTGTTCAATAGAAATACATTCTTTGAAGAGATCTACAGAAATGGAATTTGACCTCCTCTGTTGTATCAAGGCAAAATTCCTTTTATCATTTGAAATTATATGGTACTGTTCGCAGACAAAAACTTTCAGATTTTGTCGAGTTAACTGTTTATTGTCAATGGAAAGAAGGTATGGGTGGTGTAAGATTTTATCAATAGTAACTGAAAATTTACGAGTAATACCGCCAATGAAATTATTATTTACGTTCTCACTCATCAAGCCTTATGTAGTGTAACAAGTCTATTATCATTTAATTTACGGCGAAAACAACACTATATTCTATTGAGCGTATCATTTTCCAATGATCTTAAGCATCAAAATATTGATAAGTGGAACAAGATTTTGAACCACAAGTTCGTCATTGAGATCGGAGAAGATATTTTACCGAAAAGTAAGTTCGTTTTTTATTTAAAACAAGACCAGATCTTTCTAGAATCATTTTGCAATTTACTTGCAACCGCTTCAAGAATTGCATATGAGAGACCAAAGAGTGGATTGGAAGCCTATTGGACAGCACCACTAGATATGAGATGCCGATGCAACGTGAAATAATTCATCAGTTGGAAGGTGATTTGAAATCCATCGGGTTTTCTCCAGAGAAAACTACTATAGATTATGTTTCTTATTTGGAAAGAGTTTCTGATTCTGAGGACTTGGCCGTAATCTTATCTACAATGGCGCCATGTCCTTGGACATACAATGAAATTTCATTGGAGTTGGTTAGTAAGGACATTAAATCAGAGATTTTTAAACAATGGTTACGATTCTATTCGTCAAAAGAACCGGGGAACCAAGTAATTGAAATTAAACAACTTTTGGACAGATTCGCAATGAATTCAGAAGAAAAAAAGAAGGTTGATATGAAAAATCATTTTTCAATTTCTTGTAATTATGAAATAGAATTTTGGAATATGGCCTATTCGTATAAGTCGTAAAGAACCAAAAGTTGTGAAAAAATTATGTATTAGATTTCGGCTGTTCAATGTCATCATATATCCTTACTGCTTCGAACAGGCTGGGTTCACCATCTGATATTCGATCAAAAAATTCGATGCCAGCCTGTGGTGGAATTTCAATTTGTCCCCATTTCGTGCAGGAATATTCTGCAGCGGCGCGTGTTCCATTGTTTACAATAGTATGATAAACTAAAGATACTTCACCATTTTTGAAAGTTCTTGAGAAGAAATCTTCAAGTTTTGATTCTTGTCCAGGGCCAGAAATTTCTCCACTAGGCTCTCTTATGGATCCTTCGGGTGCAAACAGTGCTAAGACTTGCTGAATATTTCCTTCGTTAAGAGCAGTATGATACTTTAGAATATCCGATGGTATTCTTGAAGCCTCCCTGTCAAGTGAAAAGATATTTGGGCGTATACGATGCTTTGATTCGATTGGCCAGTAACTATGATAGAATCTGATTTCATTGATCTCCCTGTCAGCATTGATATTCAGTGCAAATGAAAAGGGCAGCAAAATGTCTTTCCCATCTAATTTAAGGGAAATTAATGCTTCACCTGCTCTCAACGAATTATCTTTTTCTTTAACGAGGTTGATTGGTGTTAAGATCGCATTATGATTATCAAGCCAGTTCCTACACCCAGTCAACGAATATTTCACTGCTTCAATTTCCTTGTGGTCACTGAAGGGGCTGCTGTACGTTATATCTTGACTAAGCACATCGATGAATTCTGAATTCTTTCTGTTAAGGAAATTAGATAATCCTTGAAAGTAATCTCCATTAATCAACGTCTTGTTTTTCAGTTAGATGCATATAAAAATTAAAGCCGTATATTATCAAATATCTAGGTGGAAGATGAATCAAAATTAGAATTCGAGGATGAATTTGAAGAAGATTTGATTCAAGACTTGACTTAACAGAAGAATCAGAATCGGAAGGATGCGAGGTTGAAGGCGATGGATAATAAATTAGTTAGTAAGTATTGGCTCCTCCCGTGAGGTCGTCAAAACCGCATCTTTCTATATGTTATAGTTCAGAGATTTTTCTATTAGGAAACACTGTTGCTTCTACGACGTCCCAATGCTCTGCAAGTAATTCATTCTCAATTCTATACACGTCAGCAGATTTTATGGTAACTCTCTTGCCTGACTGCTTATTCGTGGCTGTAGTTGTAAACATTACAAACACCTTGTCGCCTTCAGCAACAATGTGGTCTATTGTAGTTCGCGAATCTGGATGCCCTAGAAAGTATTCCCCAAGGTATTTCTTGAAACCTACTCCTGCTGCCATGTACTTGTCAACTGCTGCCAAGTCATGTCTGTTAAAGACATCTTCTGCAAAGTTGCGAACTAATTGTTTGTTGATCTCTATATTCGACGATAGATTCATAGGAGGTTGTCGTACGCAAGTTATTTAAGGGCCGCCCGTAAAGTCATTATCTCCTTCCTTAACTTATACAAATATGTAAATAAAGGTAATATTCAGTATTGGTTTGAGTTAGAGATACCTAAAAATGCTGCTCCCTTGTATAGTAATACTAATTGACATTAAAGGACCTTAGGATCCAACTAAGCAAATTACAACCTTCTTCCGAAGGTTCCAAAATATCAGAAACTAGGGGCAGCATAACCTAGAAGATATCAAAACTATAGACTGTAGCAGCAAGACAAAGATAGAAATTATCACTACCCTAGTTATCAACGCATGTGCATTGTTAGATGATTTGAAATACTTTTACTGTACGATCAGGTGACCAGCCTATGAATAATTTTAGGAAACTCTTTAGCCCATGTAGAAAAATTATTGGACAAGTTCTGTTAGTCTCTAAGGCTAATTGTCTTATTAGGTTGGTGATAGGATTCTTGTGCAAATGAGCGTGGCGTCGACCAACTGTTGCAGTTATTTGGTTTCTAAGGAAGTTCGTTGTAGGATTGACATCCAGGACATTTCAATACGATGTTGACTAACCTTATATTTTCGCCAACATTGTCGACAAGAACTAAATTACAATTGCCACATGAATATCTCCGTCCAGTACCTTCGCCTGCAAATAGGGGACGTTCTCCATAGTTATCTCCCCCTCCTATGACCGTCTTGGTATTTCTTTCTGGCTTTGCAACAATTTTGCAAGTTATTTCTTCCAAGTGCTGTGAGTATTTATCCTCATTCGCTTATATCTTAAGCAGCCTTAGTATAGATATAGGTAGTTAGAATGTCAAGAACCATCTTCGTAAAGATTTACCAGTCGAAGGAAAATTCCGATACAACGGGAGTTATAATCCCTAAGAAATTAAGGAAAACCTTGAAACTGAAGAAAGGAGATACGTTAGAAGCCAAAGTCGACGATAAAAATGGCTTTCTGATCTACAGGAAAAAATAAACTCAGAATCACGCATCTCTTGTTTCAAAGTAAAATCTTGAAATTTCCTTAAATCATATGACGCGATTATCTGCAATTCATAAATCTCCCTTTTAGTTAGTCGATCATAGCCAGGTTTAGAGCAAGAAATGCGCTTGTGTTTTCTATATTTATATTCCTTATCCCCAAGAAAGAGGTGTAGAATAGAGTTTCGTGATCCTGTTACTCGAGCAAAGGTATCTCTCAGAGTAACACCCGACAGACTGGAGAATGCAGAACCTAAGAATGCTGTAGTGTCATTTGTAAGGAATTTTGATCCCGATAATATAAGAGGAAGTGGACAAATAGCTGTTCATGTAACTTGCTATCAAAGGTTTTAATACTAACAATTGGTTCTGCCTTTAATTTATTCAGTATTCTATAACGTGTGTGACCGTCAAGTATTGTGCCAGATTTGTTTATAATAATAGGATAGTACTATCCGTTTCTCTTGATATCATCCCTTAATTGAATATATTCTTCGTTTGTGGGCATATACACAAGAAAAAAATGCTCGTTTCGACATCTATGAGCATATAACTATATATCAATATCTATGGCTAGTACTAGAAATTATTATAGTTTTAGGCAGTCTGATTGAAAGATCCTAAAAAGAGAAGATGATAAGAGTAGGGAATATATTTTGCGCATGTCTAATCTGTCTTCTATTTCTTAATTATTGTGAAGCGGTCTTTAGCAGATCCATCCCGGCTATCATAAAATGTCCCAATCAATTTTGTTCCACTGTCTGCTATGTTAACACTCAAGAAACCAATTCTCGTAAATTGTCTTACAATATATGGCTCTTGGCCAAGAAAATCATATTGACTCGCACCACCGGTACCCACAACTAGGAATAGACTTCCATTTGGATGCAAATAAATTGAATCGTTTTTATCCACTA
>DASWDL010000192.1:0-5206 GCA_036395315.1 Nitrososphaeraceae archaeon | reverse complement strand
TGGTGCTCTACAACTTCCTTAACATTGCTATAAATAATTTGGGCAGCTGGTTTTCCTTTCTCATGTATCGTAGCAGGAGCAAGGTATGCCGTATCAGTAATGTAGAAATTGCCTTTAATTCCATCCAAGTGACGAAGCTCATCTACCATTGTCAGAAGCTGTTTACAGTAATGTATATTATCGTCAGTTATTTCAGTAACATATCTTAGTCTCACGCCTTTGTTTCTAGCTGCAAGAAAAGCCTTCCTTAATACAAGAATATCAACAGCTAATGATGGCCTTGTGTAGTCTACACAGGCATCTATGACGTTACGTGATTGATACAGAAATTGTAATACGGTATTCATAACATTTTCAATACCATAAAATACCTTAGTGGTTTCCGCTGTGCTCCTAATGGGAGAAACTGCCAAATACTAACGATAATAATAGGTAAGTAACTATATAAAGGAACTATCCAGCCAGAATTGCTCCGCATCACTTCGAAATTTGTATCCAAACTCGCTCTTGTGTTCTGCAACACTAATAGAAACAAAGTTTACTAACTTAATTAGATAAATAAACTCTTGGGCCTAAGATTTGATCGACAGGTTAATTGGATGCAGAAGAAGGCGAATTTAGATCAGTCTACTCACAACATAACGCTTTAGAAGAAGAAAGGAAGCAGGTTAATGGACATGCACTGAAGATGCCCTGAGGAATCTATGAAATAATTAAACTCAAAATTCGAAACTTTGATGAGGTATTTTGCGTACGAGTTTATAATGTACTACACTTGCTAGTAAGGATTCTCGCTACATTCTGGGGTAATTTCTCGTACTTCGACCATTCCTACGGTGACCGCCATTCTCTCTTTACTTCGAAGGTCTATGTCTACCAGTTTCCTGGATCACTAGCTCCATATACTCCTTTATGTCAATCTCAGTTAGCGAAGAAGAAATTCCAGTCTGTTGTTCCATCTTTTCTTGATTTTCTAGAATCACCTTTGTTAGCCTAACCTTCAACTCTTGTTCCATTTGGGCTGTTCCTATACTGTCTAACTCAACTGCAGATTTTCGGATTGATTGTCTTATTGAACTATCTTGCGAAATTGACAGCGCTATGGAATATAGGCCTAGAGTAAACAAATAAGAGGCTAAAAGCAAGAGTGAATGCGCAGCTATCCCGTATGTCTGCTGTAGAGCAGAAACTGATAGAGCAATTAGCATTGTAATTCCAATTGCAGAGATAGCGAGATAATCTTTTACCTTATCTACAGCAATATTTTTTGACATGATATTCCTTCCTATTATAAAAAATGCAAGCCCAAAAAGAAGATTCCCTCCTATCGTACCTGCTCTAAAGAGAATTCTAAAATAAAATCGATATGGGTAGTTAGATGGAAGTGAAAGGATATCTGGAATTTTTCCTATCAGATATAATATCAACGGAAGAGACATTGCAATCCAAAACATCATTGTAAGCTTTCCCATTCTTTGATAATAGTGATACAAAAGAGTGGAAGTACCAGCCCACCTAAATATAAAAGCCAAAGTAATAGGTATTAGGTTTAAGTTATTGTATAGATCTAACATTGGCATTGGTACTATAAACAGCGTAGTTGTATTAGGATTTACTACTTTATACTGAATCTGGCCGTGATGTTTTTGATCATTTTCATATAAAAAAGATGATTTTGTAACTGCTCCTGGTGGTGATTTCTCTTCAACGACTTGTACCATTATTAATTTAGTACCTGCATCTACTGCAATTGATATTGAGAGTGTTGCAGCTGCCAAGGCAAAAAATAAAACCATAAAGTTTCTGTTACTAACCATGTACCACGAAAAGAATTTGAAACCAAGAATGCCCATTATAGCTGCCGCTGAGATCGAGCTAAGCGCATAAACTAAAGTGCTAAAAAACCTTGTATTACTATTATACATACCATAATATAATTCGTTAAAGAGTACGAATAATAATATTCCAAATAAGGAAAATTGCACAATCCAGGCCATAGCATGCATCTTCTTAATCAAAGGAGATTGCTTTCTCAGAACCTTGCTTATTTTGTTAGTATAAGTTAAAATTACCCAGGACCCAACCCCATAGCCTATTATTACAGTCATTCCAAATATCACAATTTCCATTTCATTGTTATAAGGCAGAAGCTGTCGTGTCATGAGCAAGTCAAGAATTACCAATATAATTATAGCTGCTGAAACGATAATCGCTGGTTTTCTATCAGAAAATATGAGCAAGCTACGATAAGTAGAAGAATTTAATAGCCTCATTCTATAGAATAACTAAACCGCAATTAATTATTATACTTTTTAGCTGAATAATTTTGAAGATTTCGTAAATTTCAAAATTTAGCTTTTTTTCTAAGATATTGGTAGGCCAGGTTGCCCCCCGACTGAATTTAAAGACCAGAGCTTAGTCATATTGAATCAATTAGCAATCATTTTTCCTTAAGATTCTTGCAGCTGATAAAGTCATTTACAACCTCCACCAATATTTCTTGGTATTTTCTGGATCCTTTTTCTCCATAGGGTTTCAGATTTTCTCCACTGTACATCCGACCATCCTTATAATTAGCGCCTTCTACACTACTATGAATCTTGAAAATAAATGAGAGTGCAATAGAAACATAATCATCCATTTCTAAATTTATCGGCCCGAAGATATTGTTCATAATACTGCCTTTGTTAAGCACCTTTAAATTTACTAAAATGGCGTCTATCTCCTTTATTGTAGGGGAATAATTCAGATACCGTAATGCGGCTTTTGTATTCTGTTCTCCTTTTAGCACGGGTTATAAGCGGTAAATTGAGTACAACAATTTGCTACTCTGTTTAATTTCACTAGATGCTTTTGTCTTGGTGAGCTACTCTCAAAAAAACATACAAGTCTGCTACTAGATTTTGAGTCATCTTAGTTCATCTAAATTGAAGTAAAACTTTACTAGCCGAATCTTTCATCACTGTTAACGGAGCAATGCTGAGACCTGTCATATCTAAAAATAGCATCATCCTAGTGACGTTTATCGTAGCAGTTGCTACAATTCTCTCCCTATTCTCATATCAGTTCTTTTCGGCCACTTCGAGCCGAATTGTAGATATTTCCTCACAGGAGGTTAGATCAAACGCCAGAATTGAAGTCCATGACCAATCGCAATCTCTAGCGAATCGATTACAAACTATAACTATTCTTTTGCAGACCTTGGCTGATTCTCCTGATCTACAGAACAACGAATTTCAAAGAGCTATATTATCAACCAATTATCGACAAAATTCCACAAGTGATTTAACTGATTTTTATATGTGGCTTAACGAAAGCGGCAAGATTTTATGGATCAGTAACTTCAATTCTAGTTTCTACCAAAAATACAAAGGTTTTGATTTGAGCTACAGACCATATTTTAAAGTACCGAGGAATACTCACAATCCATTTTATAGCAGTCTAATAGAATCCAATGATCAAGTCCCTCGATTATACATTTCATACCCTATTATTAGCAAGGTGGGTCCCCAATACAATAGCGATGATGCGAATAATAAGACAAAGGTAATTCCTGGCACCTTCAAAGGTGTGGTGGTTGCAGCAATCGGTGGAGTTACTATGGGTAATATCTTAGAGAATCAATTACTAGCTCGATTTAACGGAAGTGTAGATTTATTGGATAAGAAAGGTACTGTTCTCTATACCAGTAATCAATCCCTTATTGGTAGACATGTTTTCGAAAGTGGTCCTCGAACAGCACTTGCGTCTTTTTCTCCCGGATTGACTAAGGATTCTCTAAAAGGCTTTTTGAATACTTCCCTGCAAAGTAATACTTCAGGAATGAGGGATTTTCGTTCAGAAGGAACGACTAACACAGTTGCTTATGAACCAGTAACTATTAAGGGAGATCACTTCTTGACCTTGTTTATAACAGCGCCTCACAAGCTGACAAGCAACGTAGCTTTCTTGATTGACCAGCAGCAGACCTTTAACATGTTTATAGTAATAACAATCGGAGCAGTCGCCCTAGGCGCTGCATTGATGGTTCTAACTTGGAATAAGAGACTCGGAGATACGGTAAGAGCTAGAACTGGGGAGTTGAGCAAATCAAATGACTTACTATCAGATTCAAACAAGCAACTAGCAATTGCCAACACCCAATTAAAAGTCCAGGATAAAATGCAAAGAGAATTTATTAACGTAGCAGCTCATGAACTGCGTACTCCCATTCAGCCAATCCTAAACGTAGCAAGCGTGCTCAGTTCAAAAATTAATAACAAAGAGCAAACCGAGCTTATGAATATGCTAATTAGAAATGCTAAGCGACTTCAAAGGCTTTCCCAAGATATACTAGATATTACAATGATTGAAAGTCACACCTTAAAGCTAAACAAGGAAGTAGTTTCTCTTAATGATCTGATCCAAAAAACGGTACAAGATTTCACTTTACATGCAGCGTCCGCCTCTACATCAAATGCAAAAATACTGATTGAACCTGCCGACAAATCTATAGCAGACGAGAAGGTTCAGACTGTCCCAATTATTGTAGAGGCAGACCGAGAAAGGATAACTCAAGTCATGTGGAATCTATTAAGCAATGCTATCAAGTTCACTGAAAACGGTACAATTACGATCTCTACGTCGGTGAAGGATTCAGAAGCTATTGTTTCAGTAGCAGATACGGGTGAAGGAATCAATCCTGCTATCAGGCCTAAACTATTTTCAAAGTTTGTTACGAATTCATTTCAAGGTACTGGCCTGGGTTTATACATATCTAAAAATATAATTGAAGCTCACGGTGGCAAAATGTGGGCAGACGATAGCGAAGACAGAAAAGGCGCCGCCTTCTTTTTTAGTTTACCAATTTTCAAATAGTAGTAATTCACCCTATTTTTTATTCCGATCGATAAGGAGTGTGCCCTGAAAACAAATTCATTTCTAGACAGTGGTCATGCTTTATTTATTATAATTATTTTGACTGCTTCTTTTCTCGTATTACTTGCACGATATATTCTTTTATGTCATCCTCAGTCAAAGCATATGAAACGCCACCGGTTTCTTCTTCCATCTTCTCTCGGTTGGCTTTTAACAACCTCACTGCTCTCTCCAGCAATTCCTTTTCAGTCTGTGCCGATCCAACATTATCAAATAATTCGGGGATCGTTTTCTTTATAGATTTTCTGAGCGAATTATCTTGGGATACAGCTACAGCAGAAACATATAA
>DASWDL010000191.1:0-3609 GCA_036395315.1 Nitrososphaeraceae archaeon | reverse complement strand
TACAGTCTATGTTTATAATATCAATTTAACATGAGCAATTGATTTATTCATTATTCAATATTCTGTATTTATGAATGCTATGGAATTCCATAATAATACATGCTCGTTATGTGGACGGTCGACATCTAACGCAGAGCGTGCAAGGGAACAAGTTATTAATGGTACTCGCTACTTATTTGACACCACCTCCTGCTTGGAAACGTTCAGGAAGTTCCAAGTAGTTTATGGTAAAAGTTTCGCGACCCAGTTAGCATTCACTACATAAATCCTATCTGCTGATTGAATAACTGCTCAAGTCAGTTCCGTGAGTTGTGATTGTGCTTATTAATACGATAAATCTGAAAGTAAACGGATGGTGGAAATTTAAAGTCATTAAGATTTTGAGCATGAATAACGGTAACTGATATTATCATTATAATTCAATAACCAAGTCATAAATACCTGTGGGGAAATCAGAAGGGATAGGTCCTACTTATGACGAAGCTTTCCTACAGGATTTGATTTCAGCTTCTAGTTTCCTAATGGTTAAATTTGTTATTAAGTCTCACATATCTTTGTTAGACAACTTGGTTAATCAAGAATTAAGAATGTTGTAATATTATTTGAATTACAGGCTCGACTTGTGGCTTGGGATTTGAACCCACTACTATCAGTCGGGGAGTCTTAGGGCATTTTTGGATTACTGTACTATGCTAGATTATCGATCTTTATTCTCGTAAGCTCTCGCAACTTAGGGTTGACGAAGTTGGTCATGAACACCTCCCTGTCGGAGATCGAATAGGTTTGACCGAGAAGCATATAGCTCAAGGAATTTTTAAGAATTCTAGAAAATATATCCGGCCGCCCATGGTAACTGTCGCAGGTGCTACCATGTCATCTGTGTTATCTACTAAGCCGCATTATCCTGATAAGTAATCAATTATCATCTTAAAAGAAAGATTATGGTAAAGTCCTAAGATAAACCTTCAACTATACTGGAGACAAACTTGCGTGCTATTGCGCCATCTAAATCCAAATTAGGATTGAAGATAGTAATATCCATTCCAACCGCGTGACCTGACCCTATAATAATCTTGAAAAGTTCGCTCAGTCAGAGAAACTTAATCCTCCCTCTAGACGATAATCTACTGCCGGCATGATCGAATCATCCAAGACGTCAGCATCGAGATGAATCCAGAACCCTTCCAATTCCTTTTTGAGTAGCGATTTAACAGCCTGTGAAGCACATCCTATGATTCCAGATTGTCTTACATACGTGAAGTCAAAAGCATATATTTTGGTATTTCGAACATCTTGGCTTCCATAACCTGCGGCCTGTTCCCTATCACGATATCCGAACAAAATAATATCTTCGTCTCGCACAAGAGGTTTAAGGCCATCTATATTGGTCAGGACATCTGGGCCTCGACCTGATGCAATTGCAAGGTCCATATCGGCAACCTCTCCTGTTAAAGATGCTTCAGGTTGATAAAAATCAGCGTGACCATCGATGAAAAATAATCCATATCTTCCAAGGTGTCGTAAAGCCAAAAGATTTCCAAATAAGATACTGCAGTCACCTCCAAGTACAATGGGAAATTGTTCTCCTTGGAGAACAGAGAATACCTTATCTGCAAGTTGTTGCGAAAATGTTCTAATCGAGTCAGCGTTAATTATCAGTGTTGCCTTATCTCTTTCTCTTTTGTAAGGTAAAGGAGAAACTAAACCTGCATAATCAGCATTTAATCCCTCTATGAGACCTGCTGCTTTCAGTGCTTCCGGAAGACGCTCTACTCCCGTAGGACGCAGTCCCAGAATTGAAGGTGCGTCAATAATAGTAAATTTTGGCAAGGTTCTCTATACAGCTTCGCACATTTTTATAGATTCATAGTCTATATTAATCCAGTAATCAAGATCATCTTGATTCTTACCTATTCCCAACAATTAAAAAATAACGAATCTAACTAGGCAAGGTTGCGACCGTCAAAAACAAACTATACGAATTCATAAATATGGAGCTTAATGTTTTATCTGCAATTGGAATATACCGTAACATCTTTGAATCTCTTGATTTTCTTTATGTTCCTGCCTCAGATATCGGTTCTTCAATTAATTACTACAAAAATATTTTGGGAGGTAAATTATTATGGAAAATTCATGCCTACGGAGTTTGGGTGGCCGTATCATGTTGACCAGTTCTAAGCCGTATCTCCTGTTCGCAAATCACTTTGATAAAAAAGGCCCCATGCAAATTTATCGTGTTTCAGACTTGGATAGAGCCATATCAGAGCTTCGTTCAAGAGGATGGAAAGAGGAAAACAAATTAGAGATTCCCCTGGGTCCTTGCTATACCTGCCGCGACCCTGCAAATAATTTTATCGCAATATATGAAAGTCAGCGTCCGAACGTAATGAAAGAATTTGAAGGGAGAATTGATATTAAATAATAGGAATAAGCGAACTTCTAGGTCTAAACCCTAGAGCCAGTCAAGAAAATAGTTCAAACACTTGCACTAAATTCTTCGGGCTCATACGAATCGCATGGACAAGCGCTAGCAAATCCAATATGACTCGTGCACTTGCCGGTGTCTGAATGTGAATCCAGCCCATGCCTGCATTTACAATTTCTCCTTTTCAAAACTTTAAAAAACTGCCTTATTGGCGCTCTCAATTATTCTTCTGGAACTCATTCATAGACCGATGTAATTATAAGGAAATCGGAATAAGGTCCTATGCCAGATTTCCATATCAGTAACGTGGGACCTCGTTAGCCCATTATTCGTTCAAAAGAGGCGCGAGTTAGACTATGTCTAGCACTACAACTGATAACTATTATAGCGTAGAATGAACATTGGCTATAGCCATGCATAAACGCCGCAAGAAATCAAAAACAGCAAAAAAGGCTGATAAACCGGTCAGCTACGACGAAGCACTTCAAGCGGGCAACTCAATTGGAAGAATTGTAACCAATATCTGGAATTCTCAGAAAAATCCAGGTAAAGCCTATATTTTCAAAAGGAGAGTGCATCACGGCGAAGTTGGCATTCTTTTAGGACTTTCAAATCTTTTCAAAAAATCTAGGCCCGATGCGGCTGGAGTCTTATCAGGGCTGGGGGAAGCCTTGTCACAGGATGATATAGCTGACAAAGCAGAATGGTTTGGGTTTAAGAAAAAGGAAAAGGTAGTTGATTCAGAAATAACGGCTGAGCAAACTAAAATAAATGCAGAGCAAGAGTCAAAAACAACTGAGGAAGAAAATAAGTAGTAGAATTAAAAGAGGTACGAAAGCAGTTCGTATTCCAAATTGAATCAAATACTTAAGGCTCAAAACAAAATTATCTGGTCATTATTGAAGTATAGAGTAACATTCCATAAAAACTATAAACTTAGGCATTTGAACGAGAGTCATTAAAGAAATGAGTATCGAATCACTTTCTCCCACATTATTCTCAATCGGCTCTGGAGGAGTCATAGGATTCCTTGTTGGATTTGCAATAAAGAAGGTTATGAAAATTCTAGCGGTAATTGTAGGCGGATTCTTAGCTGCTTTAATCTACCTTCAGTCCCAAAGTATTATCAATATTAATTGGGACAAGTTGCAATCGTTATCACAATCAACAGTATCAACCAT
>DASWDL010000190.1:0-4600 GCA_036395315.1 Nitrososphaeraceae archaeon | reverse complement strand
TAGACCTACTAAACGATTATTGGGACTATAAAAAAGGGACAGATATTATTACGAAGAGAACAAAATTTAGCGGAGGCACTGGGGTACTACCAGAAAAGCTCCTTACACCAAGATCGGTCTTTTTTGCTGGAGTTATTTTCTTAATATTAGGTACCTTTTTAGGAATATATTTTATAGCAGTCAGGGGAATCGTAATTCTCTTGATTCTTATATTTGCAACCTTTTCTATTTATTTCTATTCGACAAACATAGCTAACGCCGGGTTAGGAGAAATATTCGTAACGGTGAAAGGTGCACTAATCGTATTGGGTTCATTCTATGTTCAAACGGGAATTATAGACCCTACAGCAGCTTTTGTCGGTATAATTATAGGTTTGCTGTCTGCAACTGTCCTGTTAGTGAATTCCTTCCCAGATTATACTGCAGACAAGACTATGGGTAAAAAGACACTGACGGTTATTTTAGGAAAAGAGGACGCCATTAAGATCCTAATAGGAATAATACTTCTTATTTACAGCTTGATCACTATTGGCGTTATCATTAAGATAGTCCCAATATATACAATAGTATCATTAATATCGTTACCACTGGCATTTAGAGCAATCAAAAGACTTATCAAGGAACATGATAATCTTTGCGAATTGATATCATCTATGTCTGATACTATTTTATGTTCTCGAATTACAGGAACAATAATTGCTTTGTCTTTCCTTTTATGATCGTGAATGCTAAATATAAAACCTTTTAGATTGAGAAACCATTTTATGCAGTTTCAAAATCCAAGTGACACAAAATGTTATGGGATTAGGTCACTTATCTATCATATTCATAAATCGCTTATTATTCGTTTTAAACAGGCAGGTATCTTTGTCACATGAATTCTGATTCTATAAAACAGTTACGACGTGAACGGAAGGGGCACGAATTTGGAGATAAAATATACTTAATTAATAAAACCGGGTCTACTCAAAATCATGCGAGGTCATTAGTAATAAAGAGCATTAAGCCATTACATGGGACTATTATAATCGCTCGGGAGCAGCTCTGTGGAAGAGGAAGGCTAGGCAAAAAATGGTTATCTCCGGCAGGGGGTCTGTGGATGTCGATCATAATGAAACGTGGGTTAACAACTAAAAGAACTCCAATTATACAATTTCTCGCTGCGTTATCCGTAGGCGATAGCATATTAGAAATGACTGGTCTACAGTGCACATACAAATGGCCTAATGATATATTGGTTAAAGGCAAAAAGATCTGCGGAATTCTACTCGAAGTAGATTTCCAAGGTAACAAAGTAAAGACCGTTATTACTGGAATAGGATTGAATGCTAATTTTCCAGCCAGTAACATATTTCAATCGAAAAACTTGACACTTCGCTCTGAAGTTACTACGCTTAGGGATGAATTGAATTACGATGTTTCGCTGTTCGGACTGGCTAAATTGATCCTTGAAAAACTAGAGCACTATTACGGGTTACTCAAGAAGGACAAGATAAAAGTAATTATGGATCTCTGGAAACATAGATCTGAACCATTTGATAGATTTGTTACTATTAAGGATGGAAAGGATACATTTCAGGCTCGTACATTGGGAGTTAATAATAAGGGAATTTTGAAGGTCGAACTTTCTAACGGATCTGTCAAGGAAGTCATATTCGGGGACGTGGATTATGATGTTATGACAAAAGTCAGAACCTAATCTGGTCTACGAAAATATAAGCAACCACAATTCTGAGTAGTAAAAAATTATATTCATTTTTTCTATATCTAGTATCTTTGTATACATTCGATTCTGCTAGAATATTGTTTAGCTTTAGCTTATCTACTTGGAATAAAATCATTAACTGTACATTATTGTTAGGGACCGCATTATCCAAAAATAACATAATACTTCTCCTTATAATCGCAATAATAAGTGTGGGACTGGCAATACTTTCATATCAATATTCTACTCTGACAGCATCTGAAATCGCTGATATTGCGGCTCAAGATGTAAAATCGAATGCGAATATCGAAGTTTATGAATTGGCTAGGATATTAGTGAGAAGTATAGAGTCAATATCCATTAATCTGAGGACCCTTAGCAATTCCTTTTTGCTTTTAGATTCTGGAAATCCAGGATCCTCTAACCTGATAGATACAGCTCAAACTGGAACGAAAGGACTTACGGAGGCATATTACTGGATAGATCGTGAAGGTAAGCTTCTTGCAAGTAGTAATCACAACGATACAGGTAGTAATAGAATAGGATCTAACTTAGGCGACAAAGAGTACTTTAGAATTCCTAAAATGACGCATAAGCCATTCTTTGGAAGTGCTATTGAAGCTAAAAATAAATTCTCTCATCTTTATATCTCATTTCCAATTATTAATCAGTCCAGTGATTCAAGGGACAATTTAGTAAATTCTAATCGTAGCCAGTCTAATTTTAAGGGCGTAATAGTAGCTGCAATAAGTCTTAGAGATTTAGGTGGATTCCTGCAGAAAGAGCTTCCGCCAAATTTTGAGAGTACCCCGGGACTCGTAGATAGAAATGGTGTCATATTGTATTCACGGAATGAAGCTGTGGTAGGTCGGAATTATCTTGCTCCAGAATTTCAGTCTCTAATACCTGCAGAGATCAAAGATTCTTACAACAAAATATTGGAGAGTGGGTTACATGGTAATTCCGGTTCAGAGGACCTTCTACTTCGTGGTAACGTGACTACTCTAGCTTATCAACCTGTTGTTATAGACGGTAGACATATTTGGACATTATATTTAAGTGTGCCACATAATCTTGCTAGTAATGTTGGTTTTCTGATTAACCAACAGAAGAATTTCAGTACAATAGTCATAATTGCTATTGGCTCGCTGGCCTTTGGCATTGCACTCCTAATACTATCTTGGAATAAGCGGCTTGAAGGAGCAGTAGCCTCCAGGACACTAGAATTAAAGAATGCAAACGAATCGTTAATAGAGTCAAATTTGTTGCTTGCTTCTGCAAATAAGCAATTGGAACTTCACGATAGAATGCAAAAAGAGTTTATTAACGTGGCAGCGCACGAATTGAGAACACCTATAATGCCAATACTGGGAGAAGCCGAACTCATAGAGGATAAATTTGACGGTAACAAAAGTTCTGCCGAAGTAGACAAGGAACAGATATCCGCGATTATTCGTAACGCTAAACGACTAGATAGACTGGCCGCTGATATACTCGATGTTACCCGGATCGAAGGAAAATCATTGCAATTAGTTAAGGAGCGGTTTGATATAGACGAAATATTATCACAGAGTGTGAAGGAGGCTAGCCGTCAGATTGAAAATGACCCTTTGCGGAAGGAAAAGGTGAACATCGAATATAATCCAACAATTATTGAAGTGAACGCCGACAAGAGTAGGATTACTCAAGTAATATCGAACTTGATCAATAACGCAATTAAATTTACGCAAAAAGGGAAAATAACTATCAATTGTGTACAGCATGAAAATGAGATTAGCGTGCAAGTTAAAGATTCTGGAAGAGGAATAGACCCTGAAATTCATTCTCGCTTATTTTCAAAATTCGTTTCTAAATCGGAACAGGGTACAGGGCTAGGACTCTTTATTTCGAAGAGTATCATAGAGTCTCACGGGGGTAGAATCTGGGCTTACAATAATGATAGTTCTGAAGGTGCTACCTTCGTGTTCACTCTACCGAGATGAAAATTATTACCTTCAGGTATGTTCATCAAACCATTAGTCACCCCGCTTGAATCGTGTTTAACTAATTTATTATTAAGCAGTCTGCCTGGTTTTCATTTTAATCTGCAAACAATTGAAATGTCATTTACATTAGTACCAGTTGCATCAGTAATGACTGTCGAGTTGACTTTCTTAAAAAAAGTATTGCTATCATGTTTGCGCAAGTATTTGCAAAACTCGATCTTCCTTCTAGCAACTTTTGATAAAATTCTAGGGGTTATAAGTGCTCCTGCAGCTTTTGAATTTCCGTCAATTCCATCCGTACCGAGGCAGATTATAGTGAAATCCTTGTCAGCCCATGACTTAAATTTTGATGATGCAGCTAGAACAGCTTCTTGATTCCTTCCGCCAATTCCCACCATCCCACTACTTAACTCAACCGTGGTTTCACCCCCTAATACGAATGCGTAAGGGGCCGACTCTGGCAAGAAGTCGTCAACCATCCTAAAAAGAAAATTGCCCAAATTTGATGGGCAGCCAGTAAATGATGAACCTAAATTCATCGCTTTTATCCCATGGTTATTAAAAAAGGTCGAAATAGCTGCACAGGCAATAGAGTTGTTCCCGATAAGAATATTATGAACATTCCTGAAAACAGGATCGGAAGGTTTTGGTGTATCAGCAATCCTTTTCTGTACCCCGTCATCAATAACTTTCCTTATAGATTTTGAAATAACCCTTTCATTGTTCCATAATTTGTATTTTTGGAGTATTAACTTTGCGTCATTAAAGGTCGTTCTATCTGGAGCTGTAGGTCCTGAAGCAATTGTTTCTATATTGTCTGTTACAACATCTGATAAAATTAAGCTGACTAGAGTTGTACCGTTCTCCATGGCCATGACCAGTCTCCCACCTTTTATCCCCGATAAGTGCT
>DASWDL010000189.1:0-1959 GCA_036395315.1 Nitrososphaeraceae archaeon | reverse complement strand
CCATACAAATGATCATTTCCTTTGCCTCCATAAAGGGCATTTCCACCGCCGCCGAACACCAGATTGCTACCAGAATCACCAAAGAGAAAGTCGTTACCATCCTGACCAAAAAGTGTGTCCGAACCCTCGCCACCCTGAATTGTATCATCATCATTCCCTCCATATATTACATCTGCGCCAGCGTTACCTTGTATATTATCATTACCCCCCAATCCAAAAATGGTATCATCTAATGATGTCCCTACCATTATATCATTTTTCAATGTCCCTGTGCAGGAAATAGGAGGGCATGTTATGACATTTTCCGCAGTTTCAGAACCCTTAGCAGATAATGGACCAAAAATCTCTGTGTATGATGATACTGGGCGATATGCATTCGAAAATGCAATAAAGATAATTAAATAAATAATGCATATAAAGGTAAAAAATAAAGGCCTGTAACTCACACAAGGATTTTAAATACAATCTATAAATATATGTGGAATCTAATTTAGTATAATTTTGCATGTACAAATGAAAGTGCAATCTTATAGTTAATAATAGATAGCCAAGTATAGGATACTAAGTTATATAATAGAATATTGTTCTTATACTTGGATGAAACTACTTCTAGAAACGTTTGAAACTAAGAATAGGAAAATTATTTTATATTGCCCTGGCTGTCTAAAAGCTGAAATCAAGCGGCTTTTTCTTTTTTATTCGAAAAGACAATTATGATGCGATTACAGTACATACTCTAGGTTTAAAATAAGATGGGCGATACGCGAATAGGTTGCAGCGGAGGGATTTACCCTGAGCCGGCAGAAAAGGGTGGATGGACTAGAACATTTTATCCTGACTCCATGACGAGAAAGGTTGGCTTTTTACTCAGAGTCCTTCAATACAGCGGAGATGGATTCAACTTTTTATCAAAAATTTTACAAATTTATGAACAAAGGGACCTTCCATGGCATGGTCAAAGCAATGCCTGACACCTTTCAATTTTCTGTGAAGGTTCCTGAATCAGTTACACACGACAAGAGACTAGATGTTGATAATGGTGTAATCACTTTGTTGGAGGAATTCCTTGACAAGATATCCCCGCTAAAATCAGCAAAAAAACTAGGAGCAGTCCTAATTCAACTTCCACCAAGTTTTACAGTAAAGGAATTCTCTAATACAGAGCAATCTCTAGATAGACTGCCGCGTGATTATGAATATGCGCTTGAATTTAGACATCCTTCCTGGGAGACAGAAGGCCCTTGGGATTTGTTAAAACATTACAATATCGCAGCCGTTATGACTGATTCTCCAACGAAAGATAAACTCCAATTTCTATCAGAAGCTACAGTTACCGCTAACCATGCTTTCATACGGTGGCACGGAAGAAATCCCCGTCACAGGTACAATTATCTTTACTCAAAAGAGGAATTGGAACCATGGGTTGGAAAGATCAAGAGAATACAAAAGGAAACAGCCATAGTAAGAGGGTACTTCAATAATCACTACGGTGCAAAAGCTCTTGTCAATGCGCTACAATTCAGAGAAATGATTGGAGACATCTTAACAGAAAAGCAAGATAAAATGTTGAAAGAGGCATAAAGTTACTGGAGCCAAAAAAACATGAAATTAACTTCTTTTGTAGGCTGATATCCATCTTTGATCGCTTACCTTTCCATTGAAGGGACCGATCTGTGAATTTTCGTGTCAGAAATATAAATTAATTGCATAGTAATCAGCAATCCTACGAACCATTTGACAACATAGCGTTATTGGCTAGAGATGTATTAAACATCCGGTTGATGTTTTCGCTTAAGTTTCCCTGTGCAGCCCATTGTCTGGCGTTGAAGTTTTATTTGAAATATTAATAGGTAAGGTCCCCATTCCAGGAAAAAACACACAATCAAAAACTGTACTTATAGTTAATGCTCGAGCATTTATTCCCGTTGTTATTGACTCAACTGGTAGGAACGTCACATA
>DASWDL010000188.1:0-11318 GCA_036395315.1 Nitrososphaeraceae archaeon | reverse complement strand
GAAACTGTAACTTTATCAGGTTTAGTTTGGTTCGTCGCAGAACCTGTGACAAATAATGTATTGTTTGTCATATCTATTTGAGCATAAGCATTTGTGAAAATATGCCCAATGCCAATGTTGACTGCTGCAACAAGAAGAATTATAGTCGCTGCTCCTAGAACGGCCACTTCTACTTTGTTTTTATTATTGAACGATCTCATATAGTCCTTATCTTATATTCATTAAAATAAGCATTCTGAGATTTTATTACATAATTTCATTCAGATGACGATCTTAGGTGTAAGTTTTCCTTATAGAGTTTATTTCCTAGATGAAAGCTAGTTGTAAAAAATTCCTTTGCCGGCTTTCCTACCGGCATCATTGCTTCGTGATTCTTCTTTGGTGTTCGTCATACAAAGACCCGAATTTGATCTTATTTCAATCTCCATAAAACAAAATCAGACTATTTATTTTCAAGTACAGACAAAAAATTTCCAGCTGGATCTTTGAACCATGCGATGGTAGGTTGGCCGTGACAAATGCCCTTGTCATCAGTTTTAAGCTCACCTTCACTATAGGTTTCAAACTTGACGCCGAGATTGTTTAGATCGTCTACCGCTTGTTCAACGTCATCTACCAGAAAATTAAGTATGGTAAAGGTTGCGGGTGTGTGATTAGTCTTTGGGTATATAAAAATCTGGTTTCCTCCTGCTACATGTAAACTTAGACTTTCGTTGGATTCCGATACCTCAAGCCCCAGAGTCTGGCCATAGAATTGTTTGGCTTTTTCTAAATTGTCGACAGAAAAACTAGAGAAGGCATTTGCATTTCTGAACATTGTCATTAATTACTAAATATGAAAAATAGCTATATTAAGTAATAAGTAACTGTACCGTTACTAGGTGAAAAAATAGTAAGTATTTGACAAATAACCATTCTTTCTTCCCTCGTTGTTCTTGTAAATTTTCGCCCAGGATAGAATTTCTGTTGGCATTCTTCAATATTAAAAACTGAGCTGTACAATTTCAATGCTAATATACAAATATTTCACAAGTCAAAATAACGGGTTTTTTTGTCTTACCGATAATTAAGGTTACCACTAGGTTACCGTTACATTGGTAGGGAATGCGTTGACTAGTTCTGGTTTTCCAAAAAACCCTGTCAAGTTATATAAGTGAAATGGACTGAAGATCACTTCTTTTACTCTTTTGGGACCCTTCCTATTAACACTACCTATGGTCAGCAAAACATTATCAAAATGATACTTCCTTGTACCTAAAACAATTGACAATATGATCATTTACCAAACCAACAGCCTGCATGATAGAATAGCAAATAGTAGATCCTACAAAAATGAAATCCCTTTTCTTTAGATCATTACTCAATATGTCAGAAATTTGTGTCCTAGAAGGAATATCGGTCCAAGTTGTCCAGTGATTCTGTTTTGGCTTTCCACCGACGAAACCCCAAAGGTATGAGTCAAAACTACCAAATTCTTTTCTTACTCTTATGAAGGCCCTTGCATTTTTCACAGCGGATTGAATTTTTAGTCTATTTCTTATTATAGCGGGATCTTCAAGTAGTTGCTGAATCTTTCCTTTATCGTAATTGGCAATCTTCTGAAAATCAAAATTGTCAAATGCTTTTCTGTAACCTTCCCTTTTTTTGAGTACTGTAGACCAACTTAGACCCGCCTGTGCTGATTCTAGCAGCAAGAATTCAAATAGTTTATTGTCATTATGAACTGGAACAGCCCATTCATTATCATGATATTCGACATCGATTTCACTTCCATTCTCGGCCCATTTACAACGAACTGTCATATTCCTGATTTATAGATCGATAATATGAGTAAATTTGGTGATATATTTAATTTCCTTCAGTCCACCTCTTAAAGCATAGCTAAATGAGTAAGTTGATTCTTGTTCAAAACAAAGTTTCCTAATTCTAACCAGAGGGAACAATCTTGTAGATCCTCCCATCCACTTTGTCATATGAAAGCACATACAGAAATCCATTAGGCCCCACTTGCAGGTCAGTAATTACACCAAATCCTTTGCCAAAGATGGTGTTCCCCATTTCCTCTACGTTGTCAGCCACCTTGTCTGCCAGTGGACCATCCAAGCTTAACCCCGTTCTATTCGCGTCAGGTTTAAAGTGATATATGTTTCCATATTTGGCGTCACCAACAAACATATCATTTTGGTATTGTACTCCAAGCTTGTCGGAATTGAGGAATCTGAGGGCTGTCGGTGCCACTGAATGATCCCAAATAAATTCAGGAGAGCTGTACACCCCCTTTCCACCAAAATTTACCAGACCTTGTGGATTTTCAGGCGCCTTATCACCCTTGCCAGGTTCACTTTCTTGACCTTGTCCGGGTTGAACATACCATATCCCCTGTACTTTGGCCCAACCGCTGTTGAAGCCAGGACCTATCAAATTTATCTCGTCACCAAATGTAGGACCGTTTTCAGTGTCCCACATTTTTCCTGTTACCGGGTCGAAATCAAATCCAAAAATATTTTTTATACCATAAGCATAGTAGGTATTAAGAATTGGAGTACTGTCCCCCATTCCAATACCGACAGGTTTACCGTCTTGAGTAGTTATAAGTATACCTGCTCTCCCGTCCGGTTGTGTGCCATTGACATAATTTTGAGCTTTTGTTTCACTACCGTTGCTACCTACAAATGAGCCGCCGACGTCACCGATGCCAATATACAAATTGCTATCAACCCCAATACTAATTTTCCCTCCGTTGTGTTGTGGCCCTGGCAATCCAGGCAAGTCAAGAATCAGTTTAGGATTCACCAGCTTTCCGTCAATCATATCATATCGATAAACACTATTAGCAATACTCTTAGTATCAATTTGTGGGCTCGTATAATACAAGAAAAACCTCTTCTTATCAGAAGATAAGGCAATCCCCAATAGTCCTCTCTCATCAGCCTTAGACACATTGACTTGAATTAATGGTTCTTTTGAAATTGTCCCATTCATTGCCCTTCGAACCATTCCAGAATTCTTTTCTAAAAGCAAGATTTCTTCTGTTCCTAGGAATGACATTGATGTAGGAGACTTTAAGCCACTAAGAACTAGATCTACTTTCAGATTCGGATCATTAACAATAGGCCCCCCGACAGGCACTTTGGGCCTTGCCAAGGCTGGAATAAAATAATTTGAGCAGGCTAACGAGCAAACAAGAGTGACAAAGACTAAAGTGGCGCAGAGTTTCAGTTCCAGAATCGAATTCATTGATTAAGTTGACTACACAATCTTTTATTAGCTTTCTTTAATAATATGGATTCCGTATAGTTAGTATAGGTGTAGAACGGTCTATCTATTCTTCATAAAATAATCTTCCATTTAGGCATAACGTTGTCCTTCAAATTGGATTATAAGGAGTATACTTTACTGATAACTCTGAGCACAAATTAGTTAAATAGGAATCTACAATTAATCAAGGTTCATTATAGACGCTCCAAGTTCTTTAGATATAATACCATAGCACCAGTTCTCAACAACATTGGGTACTAGCAATTCATCGAGCCCTTCGCATACAAAAGAATCGATTTCGTAAACCAAGTTTTTTATCCTAACTGTGTTAGAAAGGGATATAATGTTGAGAGACAAGGTCTTGAGGCATTTAACCTTCAAAGGGTCATTAAGGAAGAAAGTCTATTACCTTACCTGGAAAAGAAACAACAAATCCGAGACGCTGTTAAAAGGATTACTATGGTGAATAGAGGATTTTAGAAAACTAAAGTTTTAGGGCTAAGACAAACATTCCTACGTACGCTCAAAAAAATATACCGCGAATAAATTAAGTAAAAATTTCTATAGAAAACTAGTCTGGATCGTGTTCAATAATCAAGTCGTTTAGGATGGCATGGTTTCCCTTTTTTCGGCCATCGCTAGGAAAATTACCTCACCAGAATATTATGGAAGCCTTTATCATCATCAATAATTGTCAAGATTTCCATCGATGATAAGAATTATTTACTTTGTGAAAAGCTAAGTATTCTGTATGACTCGTATATTTCATATGAGACACATGATTTACTACAGAAAAACTGTGTGCAAATCCTCGTTAAGAGAGTCGAGCAGCTTCATATCCTTTTCTTCAAGATGAAAATCAAATACTTGACTATTCTCTTTGATTCATTTTTCATGTGTAGATTTAGGGATTACAACAAGGTCATGCTGTAAGCTCCATCGGATTAAAATTTGAGCAGATGTTTTGCTGTATTTCTTGTCTAGCTCTTTTAGGGCCGGATGATTAAGCTTATTACCTCTAGTCAACGGACTATAGGCCTCGAGTTGAATACTGTGATTCTTGCAGAATTGTAACAGCTCCTCTTGATATAGGAATGGATCAAATTCAACTTGGTTTACCGCAGGCACAACATCAAAGTTTTGTAGTATTTCCTGTAGGTCGAAAATCTCGTAATTACTTACTCCAATAGCCCTAACTTTGCCCGCTCTCAATAACTGAATCATAGCCTTCCAAGGATCTTTGCCCATTCCCTGGACTGGCCAGTGGATCAGGTAGAGGTCAATATACGACAGTCCTAAGCGTCCCAAACTTCTTTCACATGCTCTAAGAGTAGAGTCATATCCTTGATCGCTATTCCACACCTTCGTGGTAATGAAGACCTCTTCTCTTGGTATTCCACTTTCCAGAACGGCCTTACCGACATCGCCTTCATTGCCGTATAGCCAAGCTGTATCAATATGTCTATACCCTATCTTCAATGCATACTCAACTGCACGCAAAGTTGTTTCTCCGATAGGTGTCTGGTAAACCCCTAGGCCTAGGCGAGGGATCTCTACCCCATTATTTAATGTTGCACGGGACCGTAAGGTCAATAGCCCAAAGAAGGACTTTAATCGTAATCCACTTAATCTTATCGGTAGATAGGCAGAATTGCTGATAATTAAGGAAGTAGCACACAGTTATTTGCCTTGAGCCTCATGTGCTCGTGAAGGGTTATAATTCACAAAGGTCTTGAGATCCATATCTTTATTGAAGATAATTGACAAGATCAAATTTGCTGAATAGTCTTGTATTGATTGCTATTATCTCAATATTACAAGGTGCAATAACCCAAAATATATTTGCACAACCACAAATCAGTGATCCACAATTAAAGGTAGACCTTATCGCCAAAGGCCTGACCTCTCCAACTACTATGGCTTTCTTAAACGGGACAGATATTTTAGTTCTAGAAAAAGATGGAAACGTCCGAAGAGTAACTAATGGCATCTTGCAAGAGAAACTAGTCTTGCAGATTAAAGTTCAAACAGAAAGTGAAAGAGGATTACTAGGTATTACTAGAAATGGTAAGGATGTATTTCTTTATTTCACTGAACTGGCAGCATCGGGCGATTTAGTAAGAAATAAAATATACAGGTATCATTGGAATGGCAAAGAACTGACAAATCCATCCCTGATTTTAGATCTTCCTGGAATGCCAGGCCCCAATCATGATGGCGGAAAAATATTGATTGGCGCTTCTCCAAATGACACTGGGCAATACCTCTATGTAGTTATAGGCGATCTTAATCACGATGGTAAATTACAGAATTTCAAAGACGGACCTGAACCTGACGATACAAGTGTGATACAACTAATAATCAGAGAAAAGACTTAAAACTTGATGAATTTGGTAGTGCTCTTTCCGATCGAGTTGTGGACAACAATCAAGAGTTTGCTCCTATAATATTTGGGACAGGTTTTGGAGGTATTACTGATATACACACTGGTCCTGATGGATTTTTATATATACTGTCAATTGGTGATGGTGCAATCTATAAGATTATGCCAGCATAATCTACTCAATAGAAAGGTCATCTTCAAAGAAGGGTCTAAAAGGCACATCAAAACCTGGGGAATTGATTGCAAACTGCTTTATTGTTATCATCCTACATATTTTATCTTGAAACTCTGAATGTTCGACAATCTTTGTTTTGCAGATAGGACAAATAATTCTAGGATTCAAGACAATGATTACATCCATTTAAAGAGAGATATAAGTTATTAAGACTATATTCTTTATTAAAGAATCAGCTCATAGAAGATTCAGCTTCTATATCTCGCAACCTATTTCTCTTTAGTTCCATCCACCATTTTCTGTCTTTAGGCTTACCATACAATGTTCTATCGAAACTAAATATTCCTAATACGGTCTCTGCTGCATCAAGCAACATATCTTTGTAAATTTCCATATCATAATTTTGAGACAATAGACGAGTTCCAATTTCCGGTGGCTATTCCGTTAAGTGGATTCTGATTCTGTGGCAGTTACCGAAAGTTAATGAGGATATCTATAACTCAAATATTTCGCATATGGTGAGACCGAAGATAAAGATCTCTTAGTCATAGGGAAAAAACCTAGCGACCTATTTTATTTTAGTCCTTACAACTTGAGATGGAACATTTTATTTTGAAACCAAGTAATACCAAATACCGCCAGTAGCCATAAACACGTAGCAGGCGTTGAAAAAGATAGACCAGATCCATTCATATTGCCCAGCAATATCAGGACTCAGAGCAAAGCTGTAACCAAATCCAATATCACCTATAGTTACCATAACAAATGATAATGACATTAAAAGCCAGTGCATAGAAGTTGGGTCTGTTTTCCGAATGCTCCAAAATATTACCATCGCAGGGATTAAGATTATACCATCTATAATTGGATAGAAAATACTAACTCCTGTAGATAACGTATCTGTTGTAGCAGACATTATTTCCGCAACACCGAATGTAAGATTGAGAATATAACCCAATGTTAGTCCAACAGCAGCCGACACTAATACAATCATATTTCTGTCGATATGTGTCACTTCCTTGAGTTTTGCTATTAATCGATAATTATGAAGAAGAAAAAAACCATAGCCAACTAACCAAAACAAGTCAGCAACAGAAGGATATGGAACTTCAATTCCAAGACCCTCCCAGTAGTAAGCCCAACTTGCTTCAGCACCTAACCAAAGAAAAGCACCTATAGTAAATGCTAAAAAACCCTCTGCATGTCTTCTTCCTAGGAATTTCACAGATGTATTTAAGAAAAATATACCTGCCGTCACAACAGCACCAATGATTGCAGTCACATCTATCATTAACGGTCTAGATGCTTCAGTTTCAAAAATTACGGGATAGTTAAGAATAATTAAAGAAGCCATCAACAAAAGTAAGAAAATATTTTTAGGTATAACAAAGCTGGATAGCTTCCATGACTGAAATATCTGATTATTTTTCATATCAGGTGATTCCTTTACTTATCATATACTACTTTTAGTTCGTTTGATTCCATTCATTTATTGTAGTTTCTTGCATTACGCTTATGAATATCTATTTGAGTTAGGTTTATTGAGTTCGATTCTGCCTTCAGGCGGGATGTTACCGACCTTAACATTGAGCGGTGAGTGTGAGGGTTTGTGAAGCAGTGCCTCTAAAGCTCGGATCGGTTAAATCAGCCTTTAGTCGCCAAAATGTTCCTTCTATAGGCGGAGGGTTTCCAGGGTCTAATTGCATAACGGACTGGTCATTGCTAGACAGCGAATTCATTTGGTCGTATGATTGACCCTGTGTAGCTGAATAGTGTGTCGCACCTACGTTCATGACTGTCGCCACGTTACCTTGCCAATCCGTTCCTCTTACTAAGATATCTGCCGATGCATCCCCTGGGTTACTAATGAAAATGGCACGCTCATCAGTTACGGCTCCGGGTTTGACGGCATTGTAGTCTAATGGGGAACCAGATCGGATATCCAATCCACAAAAAGCAAGAATTTGGACGTTACTCTGAACATCAACAGCTTGTGCGATAGAAAAGGACCCAAAGGTTAACATTAAAATTCCCATAGTGGGCATTAAAAAAGAATATTTATCCCACATAGGGAATTATAGTGTCTAATAGAAATATAAAAACCTTATAGAAGACTCTTCTAATTTATGATGATAAATTTATTATTTACTTAGGAAAGAAGTAAAAGGTGGTTGTCTACGAATTCTTACTATCTGTCTTGACTTGCTCGGTCGTAATTCCCACATATTCTAGCGTTGGTGCTCTTCAACAAATGGCAGGACCAGTTGTAATCAAAGTTAACCCTGGTGAGACACAAAATTTTAGGTGGAGTTTATTTTCGGACAAGAATCATACAGAGACGGTATATATATCTGCAAACGGAGATGGTGCCGAATTTCTATCCTTTCCCAAGCTGGTCAATCTTACTGCTAATGAGGTGGTGAATGTTCCCGTTATTGTTAATATCCCCAGTAACTATAATGGAAATTCAACATTGACCCCGAAAATACGTGCCTCCGAAATTGGAGAGAATAACACAAATGGGGGTTCTACAATCAATATTGAGATGGCAAAAGTCGTATCTCTAATTGTAGATCACAAAATAAACAAAACATCGTAGCCTAGATTCAGGAGTTTAGTTATTTGTCAAGAATAATTGATTAATTGTTATTAGAGAGAAAATAATCCAATCTTTCTCATGCATACATTCATTTTTTTAATTACTTTTATTCTACTTATACTAAGTTTAGTAATTTCTGGCAGTATTAATTATCATATAGGTGCGTTAAACCAAAGTAATCCATTCGGAACTGATAATTCCTTATCTAAGGAAAGATTATCCCAAACTATCTTTAGTGTAAATAAAACATTTCCTATGGATAGTCAGCTGGATGTGAAATTAGACAAAAAAATATCAGTCACGTTTAACGGCATTCTTAATTCCAATTCCGTGAAAAATTGGGATGATCTTCATAACCTTATAGTGACCAAGGGAAATATCCAAAGTAATCTAAGTAATGTCAGCAGCATTGACCGTGGAAATATCGTCCAGGGCAAGTATTCGTTGACCAACAATAATCAAACTCTCGTTTTTAAACCACATTCAACGCTTACCCCCAATACAGTACATTCTGTCATTCTGTTCGGAAAAGATCACTGTCCTGTTTTATCCAAAGTATCAAGCAATGAAACAGTTCCTCCTCCAGTATTTACCGTTCCGGTCTTAAGTAACTCTAATTCAAATATTACCGATGAAAACATTTCGTCTAACAAAAAAGGAGATATCTGCAATTTAGTAGATACTGCAGGTAAGCATTTGGACAGAAATTACGTCTGGTCGTTTTCAACATCACTTTCTCCGCCAATTATATCCCAACCAAAAAGTAACTCTAGCAGCAATAAAAAGACCATGACATTTTCAGGTACTGATCCAAATCATTCTGACCTAGTGCAATTATTTAGGCTAGATGGCGGGGGTCCAGACGAGAAACAGAAACTTGTTGGTTCTGCTGTTCCCGCTGAAGATGGGGATTGGTCTGTCAAGCTTCATTTGGGTAAACTAGGTGATGGAATATATCGATTCGTGGCTAAAGCATTTGAGAATATTCATAACAAGTCTTCAGACGGCTCTGATAAGCTTACACTAGGAATAGATACTCAACCTCCTATTGTGGAAGTGCCATCAGATATAGTTGTTCAGAACTCAGAAAGAGAAGACTCAACAATTACATTTCAATCTAACGCAACAGACAATTTGGATGGAACTGTCAAAACGATTTGTTCTCCTCTAAACTCAGGTGATATTTTCCCCGTCGGAATTACCAAAGTAATATGCAAGGCTACCGACAAAGCAAATAATGAAGGATCAGCATCATTCAATGTCAATATTACCGCCATGAACGAACTTGCCCTCAGTTGTAGTCCTAATAAGGTAGCTATTGTAAAGGGAACAGAACGGTCTATAAACTGTATAGTGGAGAATAAAACATTCAGTCCTCTTGAACTCGCTTTATCGTGTTCTCATCTCGATGAAGTCGGAATTGAATGTTACATAAATGGTAAACTCAAAAGTGCAACAATGAGTCTAAAGGAAAAGTCTTCTGACAACTTTCATGTTCTTATATCTAGCAAGTCTTCACAAATATCTCCAGGCTTATATCCATTTACAATAAGTGCAAATTGTAAGGATAATTCCTGCTAACACAAACAGCTATTCATCTCTAGAGATTAGTTATTCGAGCTAACGATTTATTGGGAAACCTGATTCACCTATTAGTGTCAAAATCACGAAACTGGCTAGACTCGAGGTTGGAAAGTAAATCCGAAATAGGAAACCAGCATGTCACAAATTGGGGCTACCGAGTATCTAATCCATTTTTAGTTATTATTGTTGTCAATTAGGAAAAGATTCTTAGATTAGTTCTTCAATTAGGAAGATCTATAGAAACTCCATTTCTATATTCTTTGTCATCAAATATCATTTCTGCAATTTTTTCAGCGACTATCCTTGGATGAAGCATTTTATGCTTATTCGCTTTATAATATTGGGGGTCAACATCTTGCTGCATTTTTGTTGCTACTTCTCCGGGACATATTGACATTACTCTAATATTGTAATTAGCAACCTCCCATGCTAAACTCTCTGTTAATCCAATTAGGCCAAATTTGCTTGCACAATAAGCTGAAATATCTTCAAATCCAACTTTACCTGCACCTGAACTTACATTAATGATAACACCAAGATTATTCATCATCATATGAGGAACAATCGCTTTACAAGATAGAAAAGCTCCTTTAAGATTTATGTCCAGCGTTTGATTCCATTCCTCTTCTGTAGTATCCACTACTTTCTTAACGTATGAAATTCCTGCATTACTTATCAATACGTCAATACTTCCATAATTATTCAACGCTTCTTTTACTAGGTCATTCACATCGGCGGCGATGCTCACGTCACATTTTCTTCCTGATACCTGACTCTTTCCTATCGATTTGATTTCTTTTACTACACTATCAATCTCTGTTTGTGTTCTAGAACTTACAATTACACTCAAGCCCTTTTCTGCTAACAAGATGGCTGTTTCTTTACCTATACCCCTGCCACTGCCAGTCACTAACGCAGTATTCAGGTTCTTCATTATGAGTTAATCTTTGTATAGTCTATATCAATTTTAAAATCTTGTCTCTGATTTAACTATCACATTCAGAGAATATTTTCCGGACTTAAGCGAGTCTACACACGAAAACTGTTAATTCCTTCATAGTGAAAATCACATTTAGCCCTCTGGATTGGTTTAACTACTTGACTTGTTTTTAATTTCTCTTATTACGTCTTTAGTATATTCTATTACATCCTGCTTTTCAAATGAAGTTTCAACTCCTGTCTCTGCTTTCAATGTTTCGCTGGTTTCTTCCATTATCCTCATGACTGTCCGCTCTAATTCTTGCTCTTTTTGAGCACTGCCGATACCATCTAACAATCTAGAGTCTTTTAACGCAAACTTTCTGATTGAATGACGAAGT
>DASWDL010000187.1:0-6107 GCA_036395315.1 Nitrososphaeraceae archaeon | reverse complement strand
TTTTATAGCTTCACTTATGTCTTGCGCTATCAGTGGATATTCTGGTATACTCGGTCTCACCTGTCCTAGCGGTATCATGCTAATCATTTTTTTGTAGTAAGGAATAGCAGTGGAGTCTGAATTGCCAATATAACCTTCCCCAATGACCGACTGGGTAGGGAGATAGCCGAACTTCAAGAGCCAGGGTGTTAATATTTTGGGTTCCACCATGATAGTTACAAGTTCCCACACCAAATCTTTGTGTGTTGCTGAAGCAGGAATAGCTAATTCCCATCCTCCCATAAGAGTAGAACTTTGATTCGTTTCATTGGACGAGATTGGGAATAGAGGCAGAAAGCCCACACGACTTTCAAGTTGTTTTCTCTGCTCTGGTGGAAATTGTCCAGGAACCCAAGAGCCATCGATAGATACAGCAAATTTTCGATTTACAAAATCTTGAGCTTGGTGAAGGGCATTTACTTGCGGCATTATACCTGCATTAACTTGTTCTTTAAGAAATTCCATTGCCCTGACACCTTGAGAGCTGTTGAATGCTGGAAACCAGTAAGAACTTTTAATTGGATGCCCATCTCTCAGCTCTAGTATATCCCCACCCAGCATCCACAGGTAGGGGTACCAAAGGTCAGGAGAATGACTAGCCGCCACAAGATACATCCCCACAGAACCTTTACTTTTCAATTTTTCATTCAAAATTTTTGCGGAAGTAAGATATCCATTCCATGTCATTAAAGAAGCAGGATCAACGTTGGCCTCTTTAAGTAGGTCCTTCCAATACCATATTCCTCTAACATCAGTCCAAGCCCAGATCCCATAAATTTTATTGTTGTAACTGCCTCCGTCCCAATTGGCTTGATACCAGTCTGAAGATCGTCCCCATTTTTCTGTACGATTAGTAAGATCAGTTAAAAGTCCTTTCTCTGCAAATTCACCGAGCCAGATCTGATCTAACGAAATTAGATCGATAGGAGTATGGTTTCCTAGAGCTCCCAGCATTTTGGTTCTAGTCTCGTTGTAAGGCGATTCAGTATATGTTATATGTATATCTGCCTCAGGATGCCTGTCTCTAAGAATTTTCAACGCCGGCTGAATAAGACCGTTCCATCGGCCAGGCTCAGCAAGGTTATCCAGCATAACCTTCAGTGTTACTTGCTCTTTTTGTGCGAATACAGGTTTTAAAGGAGGGCTAAGGACTACTGTACTCAGAACAAGGAACAGTATAAGGATTATCGAAAGTATTTTAGTTCTAAGATGCAAAGAAAGAAATCACTCACCAATTATTGTGAATGTTCTTTCTCACTATTTCAATAAAGGCTTTCTGCTCAATAGGCTTTTTGATGAGTTGATCATGTCTTACTCCGGGCATTACAGACAAAATCTCTTCGGCTAACTCAATACAAGTGGCAAAAAGCACCTTAACATCGCTCTTGATAGCCTTTAATTTAAGGTAAAGCTCAAGACCGTTAATTTCTGGCATTCTTATGTCACTGATTATCAGGTCGTAAAATGAAGGGCTTGTTTCTGCAAAGTGGTTCAATGCTTCGCGAGAACTTGAAAAAGATTTTACTCCAAATCCTTCTAAAGTCAAAAATTTCTCAAGTACAAATAAATCATCGCGTTCATCATCAATGAGCAAGATATTTGTATTCTGCGGAGACTTTTTTGCTGCCTTGCGCCGATATTTTGTCGAGTCTTCTATATTTTGCGATAACGAGTTAACCGCATCAATGGAGAAAGGCTTGATCTTCCTTGAAAGTGAATATAGAGGATACGAGTATTTTCCAACTCCAAAATTGTAGCTCTGCAATTCTTCGAAACGACAATTCTTTTCGAAATGAGAAAACGACTTTATTATTCTGTAAAGATCATTTCCTATGACTACGCCATTTGGTGAAGCTTGTGAATTAATTTTTGAACAAAAGTTTATCGTCGAACCAAATAGGTCCTCAATATTAGAAGCTGAAGATTTAGCTATTTCTACTCTCCCATAATCTGCGCTTATCCTGTATCCAATAATAGGTAACCCTTCCTTTAATAAAGTGGAGTTAATAGCAGGGCATTTTGCTATCTGAGCAAAGCAACATTCGACAACCTCCTCAAAAGCTCTTACATCGGTCGTATCAGCCGTGCGTGGAAAGTAAGATATTACTCCGTCCCCCAGAGTTTTAATTATTCTGCCATTGTATTTCTTGAGGATACTAGCCATAGCGTTAATAAAAATCGAATAAAAGATTCTAATTTTTTCTGAGTTTTGAATAGTTGATACAATAGATGTTGACCCCACGATATCAACTAGACTCACACAGTAATTCTCAGAATAATTGCTGAAAGAAACTTCAGGTTCACTACCTTTATGCCCACCTTGAGCCACGCTACCGATCTCTAAATTGTCCCGGAGTGAAACTTCAGAAGACCGATCAGCACCGTTTAAAGTATTTCCATCTAGTGAAGCGTTAAAGGTCTCTGCTTCTACAACTTTAATTGCCAACGCTACAACAATTACCTGTTCATTTTTCAGCGATTTAAGTCTTATCGAACCAACATAATGCACCTTGAGAGCAAGTCACAGCCTACAGTTCACCTTATTATCATGTTTGTTTTAGTTCAAACTAAATATTCAGTTAGTTTGGGATAATTTTTAATTGTTTATTCTCTCTGAGACCAATATAATTTTAATTGGAACAAATTAGGCGGTAAATTTACATTTACCTTTATTCTACCAAAACAGGATGAATGGGGGGCAAATTGGACAATACTCGAAATAAGATCTTAATTGTTGATGATGAACCAGATATCACCTTAAGTTTTAAAATGATGCTGGAAAACAAAGGTTTCGAGGTTGACGCATATAATGACCCCCTTCTTGTAGTTAGGGATTTTAAACCTGGTTCTTACGATCTCATGCTCTTGGATATCAGGATGCCTAAGATGGATGGTTTTCAGCTGTACGAGGAATTGAAGAAAAAAGACAAAGACGTTAAAGTGATATTTGTTACTGCATTCGATATAAATTATGAAGGATTAAGAAAAATGTATCCAGAATTTCGAATCGAATCTTTCCTCCGGAAACCTGTGGACTCGGAACACCTGACAAACGCAGTGAGAGAAGAACTAGGTCAATAGTCACTTATTTTGTGATTATGCAGATTAGAAAGTTTACTAGGTACTTGTTGTTACTCGTGCGGCTAGCTTGACATTAGATGACTAGTCAAGTCTAACACCAAGAACTCTGTCGGCATTGTTTGATGTTATGTCAATAGAGCACGCTTACTTGTCATGGAAGAGGAAATGGGCTCGGATTGCAATATTAAGAGCCGAGTTTTAATAAAAATATAACAAGATATTTTATTTATTCAAGGCAAAACAAGGCAAATTACTCTCCTATTCTCGTATGTATAGAACTCAAGCTTACTGTTGACTAATAAAAACCAGGTTTGACGCTAACTTAACTTCTCCAAAGACAAAGTACCGTACGTATGTCAACACTAACCAGGTATTTCCGTGAGCTAACTGGCTCTATCGAAGATATTAGAACTTCGGATATTGTCACGCCCCCACGGGTTTTGCGCAGAAGATTAGGCGAGGTTGAAGAAATAGCTGACTCTATAAAGAAAATTGGCCTTTTGCAGCCAATTATAGTTAGAACCCTGGAAACCCACTTCGAAATTGTGGCAGGCAACAGACGGTACCATGCATGCAAAAGATTAGGGTGGAGGAAAATTCCCTGCCATGTTGTAGAGCTCGACGATAAATCTGCTTTTGAAGTAGCTATAGTAGAAAATGTTCAGCGAAATACTCTTGATCCAATAGAAGAAGGCTTGGCTTTCAAAGAATATGTAAGTAATATTGGATGGGGAGGCATTTCAGAATTAGCGCAAAAACTATCTAAAAGTCTCAGCTACATTAGCCGCAGAATAAGGTTAGTCGAATTGCCTCAAGATATATTGGATCTAATTTCTGACTCGCAACTTAGCGTTACTGCTGCAGAAGAACTAATGACCATAAAAAATAAACGAGAGCAATCTGATCTAGCGCAAATTGTAAAGACCAAGAAGTTCTCGTCTAGAGAGGTGCGTCAATTTATCAAAGAAGGAAAGATTCAAACAAGTGATACAGAAAGCGTAAGCATACCTTACACGAAGGACAACGAAGAAAGGATTCTAAGATCCTTTGACAAATCGATAATCGCACTCAAAGTCACAGCCAAAAAATTTGGTAATATAATTGAAGATGCAGAACAGAACTGGATAATCTATGATTTATTGATGCAGCATAAATTGATGCTCAACGCTCAAATCGATCTTCTCATTAAACAGAAGAAAAAGTGCAAAAGGCGTTTCCTGAGCCAGAATTTAGATTAGCGCCGAAATTTTTCGGCGCCGAGAAATTTTTAGCTGGACTTGACTTTTGTTTTGAATTGGCCACGATTTTGAAAGCTAATTCAAGATAGGTGAATAAGGGGTAAAAGTGGTATAAGCGGCAAGTATGATAAATGAGAAGTCCAGTTTAACTGAATTAAATAAATGGTTTCTTCTAAGAGGGAATATGATCGAAAATTTGACGTATCCTATAATCGGATTTATATCGACTTACTTAGGACTGGAATTAGCATGGCACTACTCTGTCTGTAGGTTGCCTAGCAAGGAAATTAAACCCTGCCTCTTCAAGCAAATAAAATGTGTAGTTAGAAGCAGCGGAGATTTGACAAGAGGCTAACCAATGGACAAACATACTACAGTATCTCCAGAAATGGTATCTATGACTAAAAGAAAACCAATAAAATTGGAAATAGTATCTTCGCCAGAGAGAACATCATTAATAAATACCGATCTCCACGAAATTCTTTCAGATGCATCCTCTGCATGTGATTTCAATAGCTATGTAGATGCCGACGGCTCTACACTCATGAAAATAGAATGCTTGCTTAATCAAGATGAGAAGATGCGTGCATGGGACCTATTGAGATTCAAATACGGCAAGAGCTGTGGTCTAACGACATATCCATCTGAATTAATGGATTAACAGATATTCAGTTGGCGATGGCTAAACATACCCACTTTTTTTGCCTGTTAATTTAGCATTAAAATATTTTTCTAGTTCGTCATTCATAAAAATTATTTCTAGAATACTGCGATAAGTTATCAAACGTACAACTCCTGGTTAAAGCGAAGCTTATCATCATATCCTATGATAAATTATAACTTAATCTTAGCTATTGTTATAGTTAATTAAATTCGTTAAATACTACGAGAAGAAGTTGATTGCAAGAGTGTATCGTCAGGAAATTAGCTTTAACGATACTGTGATACAATTCTCCATCGATTTCAGAAAGAGGGGGCCAGAGAAAAAAGGATGCAAAGGCTAGCAAATATTAGAAAACAAAGGTTCCCTGCAATCACCAGGAATCATGCCATACTTGTCGCAGCTGTTATTGGAGTACTCATAACTCTCGACCTTCTGGCTACTCGTCAGGTAATTCCGGTAGATGCGCTCTCAGGACCACTGTTTTTTATCGCTACTGTTGTAATCGCATACGGTGTAGGCTCATTTGTGTTGTTCGTGTATACAAGTAAAGTAACAAAAGAGATCAGACGAAAGTCACATTTTATTCAAGCAATGCACCTTTCATCGTGGGGTGTACAGTTTTCATTACTCTTCCTCTTGATTTTGGTAATTTATACCGGTAGCACAGGTTTTTTAACTTCTTCAATTTATACAATTGCCTCATTTTCTGCATGCCTTGTCATGAGTATCATAAGCCTCAAGTTCTTCAGCTGGTACAACTCCAAAAATAAGAATAAGATCATTCTCATATTCGCATTAACTTCAGCAGCGCTTGCTCTATCCATAGCAGTAGATGCCGGGGCTAAATTGTTTCTGGTTCAAATTGCACAGGAGTCTTCTCCTCTAGGTTCGCAACCTCAGTCATCCTTTCTGTATCAAATAGGAAAGGATGGAAAAATACAGTATAAAGAAATAGGCGAACAAATTACCAAGGTACACTATGTACCCAATGCAAGTATCGATCTATACCATTATGTAAATTTGATACCAATAACAATATCTTTCATACTGAGGTGGCTGGGCTGCACGGTACTCCTCCGTCATCA
>DASWDL010000186.1:0-2752 GCA_036395315.1 Nitrososphaeraceae archaeon | reverse complement strand
TGATAACACCAAGGTTGTTCTTCATCATGAGGGGAATACTCGCTTTACAAAGTAGAAAAGATCCTTTGAGATTTATATTAAGTGTTTGATCCCATTCCTCTTCTGTAGCATCAATTAATTTCTTGACATAAGAGATTCCAGCATTATTTATCAATACATCAATTCCTCCATATTTATTCAGCACTCGCGTTACCAAGTCGTTCACGTCTGCGGCAACGCTAACGTCACATTTTCTTCCAAATACCTCACCATTTCCTATCGATTTGATTTCCTTTACTACAGTGTCAATTTCAATTTGCGTTCTAGAACAAACGATAACATTCAAACCTTTCTCTGCTAACAAGATAGCAGTTTCCCTGCCTATGCCTCTCCCGCTGCCTGTCACTAGCGCAGTGTTCAAGTTTTTCAATTTGATTTTATTTTTATATAGTCTATATCAATTTTAAGTGAAGAACTGAGAGAAAGTCAGCGTTTTTGTAATGGAGTCTGGATAGAATGTTCCAGTCCGTCCTCCCTGAAATATACAGTACTTGAGTTTGGTATGGCAAGCGACAAAGGATCTTATTCACCCCACATGCCGGGAGTTGCTTTGAGTCTTCTTGTCATGGGCTTATCGATTACAGGTATAATCATGGCCTACGTTTCCTTTGGTCACGTCGGTCCAAAATTCTCAGCAGACTACTAGTCAAGCAACAGGCAGCCCTAAGGAAAGAATATGGGCCTCCGTCACTAAGAAATATTAGCCAAAGCAACCACTCGCCTTAACGGTCGACTCCATTACAGGTAGTCATCTAATTAGTCTAAATAGTCTGTTATTTAGTAAATAATTGACATTTTATGTCCCACTTCCAATTATCACAAGGTTGAAGTATAGCATACCCCACCTTAAACGGCATTATTTTTCCATTTTCCGTGGCTTAGTATAATCCAATAGGGATTTTATTTGGAACTCGGTTTAGGTGGTTCATTCCATAACCACAGAATCAGCGCTGAGCTACGGCTCGATTTGTCTTTTTGACCTAAGATAGTAGTTCCTTTTCAATAAGATTCGCCAGGGTTCGAAATTTCTTCTTAATTCTAGGATCCTTTGCTTTTTTAATTTTCTCCTGGCATTCCTTTAAAGTCTTCTCCGTCCCTTTAAATAACTTCAAATGTACATCATCATTTCTGTTATCAATGCGATGTAGTCGTTCTCGGAGTGTTGATTTCCTTTTTATGTCCGAAGTTTTTTTCTTAGTGAGCATCAAAAACAAAATGGAAATTGTTCTTCTTTATTACTTACTGTGGCATTCTTGAGATCGCCTTTTTCAAATCATCTAAATTCATTGCAGGATGGATTTCGACATTGGCATCAAATTCCTGGAATAGGGGTTCTGCTATAGCGGGTATCATATCCGAACTTGGTAAATCTAAAATAAAAACCATCGTCCTGTTTCCATTTACTTCTGTAAAGTACGAGGCTTCACAGCTAAATTTCTTAATGTAGTCTTCAATATTCTTTAGGAAATTTGGATCTTTAACCATCTTGTTGCCTGCAGTAATTGGGATCATTGCTCTAACTAAAACTCTCATATCAACCTTAGATTTGTCTGGGTCATATATAATTAGTTTTTCAACATAAACAACACCCAAATACCCCTGTCATGTTAAAAAACTAAGAAATCACTTATAATGAGATCTTTTATTTTCCAAGATTAACAAATGGGACTGGAGACCGTACAATGTTGGGTAGGTTCATTGGTGCTGAGAGTCTTACCCAAAGCTCTTGAAGTTCAAAAGAATTCTTAAACATGAAAGTGAGACTAAATAGTGCCAACCGGACCACAAATAGAGGCAAGCAATACCTGGCGTTCTATATACCATATAGTTACTCTATACTAGTAATATATTGATATAATAATTTTGCCAAAATATAATCTCTCCCTCTCTTGTATTCTAATATCCTTTAAAAATTTTTTTGAATGCCAACATTGTATTTTTTGTTACGAGAGAAAGACTTTCATAATGGCAATACCTCAAATCCTACTATTGGACCGCATCAGGGAAGGACAATGTAACAAACTCATATTATATGTACTATTTTTTTGTATATCTGTCTTAGCAGCTATTGGATATAACAATGTTTACGGGAGCCAAAGCATCTCACTGAATATTACAGAGGGCATAGCTAGCGGGGACGTAACAGATCATGACTCCACAATATGGTCAAGTGTCAATTTGCCTTCGATCATGCACGTACAGGTTGCGAAAGAGCCTTTGTTCAAAATCTCTGATTCCCAGATACAATGGGTCGATAATGTTACCGACTTTACAGGAAAAATCCGATTGGATAATTTAACTTCGGCAACGAAATACTTCTATAGAGTCTGGTTCTCATCCACTGACAACCATATCAATAGTTCCTCTTTGATAGGTACCTTCAAGACAGCTCCTAATTCTACATCGTCTGGTAACTCCATTAGTTTCATTGTGGGCGCAGACATTGGTGGTCAAAAACTCTGTCGTGATCTCAAAAAAGGCTATCTTATATTTGAAAAAATGAGACAATACAATGCCGATTTTTACATTCAAAACGGAGATATGATTTATGCCATTAACAATTGTCCAGTGATGAGACCTGATGGTGGTCAGAACATGCCTGGAAATTTCTCTGGTATTGCCGATTCAGGCGTGGACTGGAATAATTTAACACAGGTCCACAATATCTACTTAAAGCATTGGGTATATAACAGGGCGGATCCACACCTGCAGA
>DASWDL010000185.1:0-3738 GCA_036395315.1 Nitrososphaeraceae archaeon | reverse complement strand
AAAAAGCTGAATACTTGTCATCAATATTGAATAATGCCTCTCGCCTACAAGAACTCATTGATGATGTCCTTGATGTAAGCAGGATTGAGAGTAATCGTTTACCATTAGAAGAGGAGCCGTTCTTCATAGAAGACTTGATCATAGAAGTTGTAGAAGATTACAAGAAAAGAATATCTGTTGATAGTAACACGAATGTTAAGTTTATTAGGCAAAACAAGAACAAAATAAAGCTGCTTGCAGACAAAACTAGGATACGGCGTGTTCTTACTAATCTAATTAACAATGCAATAAAGTTTACCAAGTCCGGAACTATAATAGTTCAAGCTGAAAGGGATTCGGCCGGCAAAAATGTGATAATTAGCGTAGAGGATGCTGGTAAAGGAGTAGACCCTGAAGTAATTCCGAACCTGTTCGAGAAATTTGTCACGAAATCTAAAAAGGGTCTAGGATTAGGGTTATTCATAGCAAAGAATATCGTGGAATCTCATGGAGGTAGAATATGGTTTGAGAAAAATCCTAAAGGAGGGTCAATATTCAAATTCACACTTCCTTTGATGGATCAAAATGAAAAAATTAATTAAAGTCTCTGTTTTTCCTCCTTATATGTAGGCGTTTTTAACTTAATTTCTTGGTATGGATGCATTCCCTTTCCACGTCTAGATGTCTTAATGTCTCCGCCCTTAAACATAGTACGCAATGACATTTCAATTCTATGCAATTCAGATATTGCTCTAATTACTGTGTCAATATATACCACTTTTGTAGCATCTTTCTCTATTTGATTTCGCATTTTAGAAATAGTGCTTCTGTCAAGATCTATTTTTTTCTGGTCATACAGCCACTGAACAATTTCCCGGTCTGTGAGTCTTTGAAACGATAGGTCACGTACTAGTCCTTTAACATATTCTCTTTCTGCTTTTGTGAAAGTAGTACGCTCAGTTGTCACATTTTTGTGACTAGCCATTGCCATTGTTAAACGGCAGCACTGAGCTTTAGGTATTATGATGTATGGAGGCTATGTTGACGCCATTCTAATCCCTGGCCCATCGATTCTTGATCCTCTAATAATTTAGAAGGCTACTATTCTAACTCGTTGGTTTTATTGCCGTAGGGTAGAGTCAAATAAGTCATTCAATCGTTGTGCAATAAATAATCGCTCTACAGCCTTAACGACATCGTTCTCTTTAGTTTTGAGCGCTTGAATCCCTTAGTCCGCGCTTTAGCAGATACATTCTATTCGCACCTGTCATTACCTAGTACTGGCCTTCAAATTATTTAAGACTGGACATTAAATCTTGACCCAATCTTTTCCAGTCTAAGGGTTTTATAGTTTAACGCTCCATGAGGGTTACGCGCAAACGAGGCGACATAATCGGTGGCACGCGCTCAGCACAATTAGAAGACCTGGACACACAGAGTCACGCGAAACTTGGTAAAGAAATAATCTTGCTATCCACAATTCTGCTCTTTGTTTTCTAATAGACCTTGGCTATTACTTTTTTCAAATTAGTAAAATATTGTGTAGCATGTATGTTACCATCGTTTTTGAGCTTGACGAGGTTGAAATTAGGTACTGGATGAGGCACATAATTCCAATTCCAATATGCCCATCCCCATACATTCAAATTCTTGAGTTTTTTCACTATCGAGTGAGCTGCCAGGTGGTCTAAATTGTTTTTAGTATGTAGGTGGAAACCTTTCTTCCCCTTTGCCATATCTTTGTGTGACGCGTCATTCCATTCGCCAATGTAAACAGGTACGTTTGCTGTTTTCGCTACCTTCAACATTGATGCGAGCTTGTTCCCTTCAAAAGAACCAGGTTTAGGAGCATCATAGATTGTAAATTTAAAAATCATGTTTTCCTTATTTTTAGGTGTCATCATAGCTACATCATTTGGTGAAGCATGCGGTTGAACCGGAATGTTCATACTGTATACCAACGTCTTATTAGTTACCTGACGGAGTGTATTGGTAATAAAAGTATTGTACTTGCCAACTTTCGCCCATTGGTCAGACCTATGAACTTGGGGTTCATTCAAGATTTCATAACCTAAAGTACTTTTAAAGCGGTCGACCACCTTAGTAACGTGCCTAAGAAAAGTAGCTTGCAAATCCCACCCAGAATTTCCTTCACTATCTTTGATTTTATTATTCCACCACTCATTCCACCATTTTTTGGCAGCTGTATCGTATGGAGAACCACCGGCCCCATTTCTATATTTATTTTTATCAAACAGCTTTGACGGAAATCCGGTACCATTGGTTGAATCGAGCCAGCTTGATGTATGATATTGGTGATTATCGTATATCACTTTCAAGTTATATCTGTCGGCCGTTTTAGCAACAGTTTTAAGCTCATTCATAAATCCCTTAGGATCTTTTTCGTATGCTTCCCAATAGAATGCATATCTAATATGATTCATACCGGCTTTAGAAATCAGAGCAAAACTCTTTTGATAGAAGTTAGATGGGAAGGCGATGGGATATCTTGTTGATTGTATGCTAGTATGGAAACCCCTTATATCGACCCCCACATAGGGCTTCGGATTCTCTTTTCTTAGTTCATTCTTGGCGTAAGCATTGCTAAATTTGTAACCTAACGTAAGAAATGATGTAGCTAGGAGGATGCATAATACAGATACAAATATAACATTGCTTTTCAATTTCCTTCTATTGTCTAAACAAATTTGAATATATGACTTGGACTTTTGATGAGTTAGAGCGGTTTGCCTAAGATAATTGACAAACCCATTTTCTGACACCGATCTCTGAAATCTACATATAACAAACTCGGGTATAAATTGCCGAAAAGAAAATCACAACTAATTTAATAACCTGGCCTGCTGCGTAGGATCTGTAGGATCTCATTAACCTGCGTTTTTAGACGTGGTTTTTCTTCATCAATCCACATGAGGTAATGTGCGGGCGAACAGTCTAACGAACCCCAAAAGACCGCACATGTAGATTGTGCATTCGAGAGGAAGATCGTCATTTCTTCCTCATCCAGCTCGGTTCTACCCAGCGTGCGCGATCGGACCATCCAGTAATCTCGGTCCAGAACCGTTTTTACTCTAACAAACGCGAGCTTGCCTAGCATCCATATACCGTTTTCCACTTCTTCCCGATTCCTAATAACTCTCAGGAAGTGTGCACCGCTGAGAATTTCCTTACAATATAGATATCTTTTATTTCCAAATGTTACCCGTATACCGATTTTGAGTTCTTTAACAAGTTGACCAAGACGGTTGGTGATCGTCGATGGAGGCAGAGCTTTGTTTTCCGTAATTTTACAATTATTTTCATGATAATCTTTGGCCCTTTTTAGGGGAGGAAAATTGTCGATTGGAATTACGGTTATCTCTCCACACTTTTCGCATACATCGCCAAGAATAGCCAAAGTGTTAGTAGCCGGGGCTGAATCAGCGAGGGAATCCATTTTGGCTTCTATCGGTAGGAAAGTACGCACCGGAGTTGTAATTTCGCTGGAAGTGACAAAAGCAGTCCACAAGTTTGTAGGAATTTGAGGGTAGGTCGTCATCGGGGCATGTTTTTTGAAACGGATCAGTGCATCGCCGTAATCCGAAACTTCGTTCAGTCTTTTTGTCTTCCACTTGAGTGAATTTGAATTTTCATTGTCTTCAAGGTATGTATTTTTATCATAAGATGACGCCTCCTGAAAATAGAGACCTTCGGGGGCATATCCCGGAGAATATTCCTTTGTTAAGGGGTCGTACGCGA
>DASWDL010000184.1:0-4792 GCA_036395315.1 Nitrososphaeraceae archaeon | reverse complement strand
TGTTAAGTAAAAATACAAGATACGTTGATAAAATGCATGTTACACAAATAATTTTGCTACACGAATAGTATCGGAATGTGTTATTTTCTGTATTAATGGTCAATTCTCACCATTTTCTATTTATTATTTTCTATTTAATATAAGAATCTTGGTTACAGTGCAATTCAGTGCATACCAGAATTAAAAGTGGTAAAAATTGATGAGATAGAAAAGAGCAACGTGGAGACAACGACCTATGCCGGAGGAAAAATTGAAGGACTTGTGACGCAAATAATTCAATGATTCTTTTGATGAGAAAGTGAGTACATTCGAACCCGTACGAAATTCTAAATGGTTAATATCGACTGCTTGACACTAGTAGTTCCCCCTTCAGACTTAAACTTAAGAATCACAGTTAAACGAAAGGTATCACCGGAATTGTACAAATTCTCTATGATTATACTTAGGATGGAATTCCCGTAGATGTTTGAAGTAATCTTTGTTTAACATTTCTTCACCACATACTTTACAATTGATGTTTCTGTATAGGTTATCATAGCATTCTTTACAATACCTTTTGTTAAGACTGTTGGAAATCATAGTTTCATGATATATTTCGTTTTGTCTTCTGCAAGAACTACAAATGTCTGTCTCTAGTTCCATTATACCTATGTTAACTATTAGTGAATTCTATTTAATCCTACACATGGGAGAACAGGGTACCATGATGAACAAGAAGGCGATTACTGAAGGGCTTTAGTAGCAAGACCCTAGCTCGTAGGTTAAAAGAATTAGAAAAGACCGATATATTAGACACTCAGGCAAAGACAATCCTTACCATGGCCAAGAAAAACCTATATGGGATCAGGGAACTGTCATGAGTTTTACCATGTTTCGGATAGAACATGCAAAGGCTAGAGAAATTGCGCAATCCACAATTAGAAAATATTACAAAAAAACTAAGATTATTCTGTGAATTGAATGATTTAACTTTAAATTGGAAAAAGATTTGCAAAAAGCTAAAGTGGATTCAAATGGTAAACAATAGCTTCAAACTTATCTATTTACTATCTGATTAATTGCTTTTGCTTCCTACGTGGGATAATTTCATGGTGAATATGATGGGACAATATTCCCATTACTCAAGTCTTCAGTTTCACATTAAAATTAGAGTCTTTATTCATAAGATCTAAGCGCACAATCAATGTCAATGACCGTAGCCAAGATTAGGGGTATCAGGATTAAAATTCACTACACTTTCATAATAATATTTGTGCTGGTAACCTGGTCGCTGTCAGCATACCTTATTCCTACATTAATTCCAGGATTAAGCTTTGCGGTTAACTTGTATATCGCTGTTACAGGTGCTGCTGTCTTGTTCAGTTCGGTGATACTTCACGAACTTGCACATTCCATCATGGCCATTAGATACGGAATCAAAGTAAGGCAGATTGTGTTATTCATTTTCGGTGGAGTTTCTGATATTGAGGAAGAACCAAAAGAATTTCAGAAGGAATTTAATATAGCGATTGTAGGTCCTCTTACCAGCTTTGGTCTAGCTGGTATCTTTTCCTTGTTCAGTTTTATTATTGAAAATATTATTGGTATTGGCACGTCAACTGCATTGCAGGCGATAGATGTAGTTCTCTATTATGGTGCCTTGGCAAATATCATGTTAGGTGCCTTCAATCTAATACCTGCCTTTCCTTTGGATGGTGGCAGGATACTCAGAGCCACCTTAGTCAAGAGGAAGAGAGATTATGATGCAGCCACGAGAAGTGTAATAAGAGTAAGTATAATAATTTCCTACGCCCTAATGGGATTTGGATTCCTTGGCATAATAACTCGAAGTTTTGTTGGGGGCCTTTGGATATTGCTCATAGGTTGGTTCCTTAATGTAGGAGCTCACTCATATATGCAACAAAGGGAACTTGGTTCAATTCTTTCTAGCGTCACACTTCGACACATCATGAATACCAATATGATAGCAGTGAAGAATGGGACAAACTTGTATGATGTCTTGACGAAGTACTTTGGGTTTTATATGAAAACTGCGTTTCCGGTAACCGATGATTCTGGTTCTGTAATAGGTCTCATAACGCTCACCGTAGCCAGAGCTATTCCAGAGCATAAATGGATGTATACAATAGTAGATGATATAATGATCCCAAGAAATGACTTGATAATTATGGACGCAAACAGCAATGCGGATGAGGCCTTAAATAAAATGGCCATAAGAAAAATGAATATCATATTCATCAGTAATGGAGAAGGAGGTATAGCAGGTCTTGTAACAAAGACTGATATCTTGAATATAGCGGCTGAAAGAAAAAAATATTTTGATGCTTTGAGACAAGAGTAATCATTAAGATCTTGTAATTTAAAGATACATTTTTCAGCTTAATTTTTAATACCTGCTAGCGCAATATCGATAACGACACCGAACCCGGATCAACCTGTTTAGTTAATATGGATTCACTATTAAGCAATTGACATGCAACCAATCCCTTGCGTCAATCAGAAAAATTAAGTCATATTGCCGTAGACATTTCCAAGATTAATTGAGTGATTTTGGTACAAGGAGTTTAATTAGTGACATATTTGTCATCAAACCTCCGAAAATAATACCCCAAATCCTAACATAATAGCAAAACTAATGACCAACATTGGTCATAAGCAGGATATTATGCAAATTACAGTGATCAAAAAAGTATTAAGGTCATATCAGTGATACTATGACAGATACCCATCAAGAAATAGAGTACTGGAATATTCCTGCAACAGAGCTGGTTCGACGACTCGGTTCAAACCAAGTAGACGGCTTATCCTCTTCGCAGGCAAAAGAAAGGTTAGCAACATATGGTAAAAACCTAGTGACGACTGACAAGAAAAAGGACTCACTCTCTGTTTTGATTTCTCAATTTAAAACTCCAATCATAGTCATATTCATCTTTACTGCTGTATTATCATTCTTTCTTGGTGAGGAGGAAGATGCATTAATTATTATCATAATAGTGGTTATAAGTGTGGTGAAAGCTATCCATCAGAAAAATTTGTTCATACATTGCCAAAAGAAACACCATTAAGAGAACGAGAGAATTGTCTTTTTAAGGGAACGTTTATTGTTAGTGGAACCGTTAAGGCGATAATAACAAGAACCGGGGCGGAGACGGAATTGGGAAATATCTCCGAAAGTCTCAAGCATAGAGCTCCTGAGACAGAATTTGAACATGGTGTAAGAAGATTTGGTTACTTCCTTTTAGAAATTACACTGATGTTAGTCATTTCTACACTAGTAATTAACATCTATTTTCATCGCCCCGTATTGGATTCATTTCTTTTCTCATTAGCATTGGCGATCGGAATGACACCACAACTCCTCCCAGCGATAATAAGCGTAAACCTTGCTCATGGAGCCAAACGTATGGCTGCAGAGAAGGTTATTGTGAAGCGGCTCGCATCGATAGAAAATCTAGGTAGTATGAACATTCTTTGCTCAGATAAGACTGGGACGTTGACAGTTGGGGAGGTAAAATTGCATTCAGCAATAGATGTCCAGGGAAATCATAGCGAGAAGGTCCTCCTCTACGCTTACCTTAATGCATTCTATGAGACAGGATTTGTAAACCCTATAGATAAAGCTATTAAGGACTTTCATCAGTTTGATATATCGGCTTATCTAAAATTAGGTGAACTTCCATATGACTTTATCCGAAAGAGATTGAGCATATTTGTTTCCAGAAATAACTCACGTATAATAGTAACGAAAGGTGCTTTACAGAGTGTGGTATCTATTTGTTCGAATGCAGAAGCTGCATCAGGAGAGATATTAAAAATATCAAATGTAGAGGAAGTAATCCAAGATAAATATGAGGAACTTGGCAAGAAAGGCTTCCGTGTTTTGGGCATATCTTATAAATTAATGGATTCCACTTGCAGCTCAATGAGCAAGGATGACGAAGTTGATATGACCTTTGCAGGGTTCCTTGTCTTTTTTGATCCCGTCAAGCCCGACGTCATAGAGTCTATAAAAGCACTTAAGAAGCTTGGGATCTCTCTAAAGCTGATTACTGGGGACAATAAGTATGTCGCTGCCTACGTTGGACAATGCGTTGGACTGTCGACCCCCCGCATCCTTACAGGATCCGAACTTAATCATATTAGTGTTGAAGCAATGGTAAAACAGGCTACGGATATTGATATTTTTGCTGAAATTGCACCAAATCAGAAAGAACAAATAATTTTGGCCCTGAGACGAAGAGCTGCAAATGTAGTAGGCTATATGGGAGATGGAATTAACGACGCGTCAGCATTACATGCCTCTGACGCAGGTATCTCGGTCGATACAGCTGCCGAAGTATTAAAAGAAACTGCCGATTTTGTTCTGCTTGAGAAGAACTTGGATGTCTTGGTGAAGGGAGTTCAAGAAGGACGAAGGACCTTTGCGAATACACTGAAATATGTCTTCATGGCTACAAGCGCCAATTTTGGCAATATGTTCAGTATGGCTGGGGCCTCTTTGTTTTTGCCGTTCCTTCCGTTACTCCCAAAACAGATTCTACTCATGAATCTGCTAACAGACATTCCTGAAATGACGATAGCTACTGATAACGTAGATCCAGAGACGGTGGAAAAACCTAGACGATGGGATCTAAAATTTATTTCTAAGTTCATGCTAGTTTTTGGACTTTTAAGTACGGTATTTGATTATATGACCTTTGCCGTTCTTATATTTTTACTACACGCCAATACACAAGCGTTCAGAACAACATGGTTTACTGAATCTATTGTTTCAGCCTCAATAATAGTATTG
>DASWDL010000183.1:0-4554 GCA_036395315.1 Nitrososphaeraceae archaeon | reverse complement strand
ATGAACTATCAAAATCGTCGCCCATCGGCTAGTACCTGAATCATCCTTTCATGAAGCCAGCAACAAAAGCTAAGCCCATGGGTGCTGCAAACGTTATGCCCAAAGTATCTATAACTTGATTCAAGGTCTGATTGCTTGGTCCATTAGTAACTGTTGAATTAGCTATCCACCCAAGCGAGTTACTTGTTTGGTTTTCAAGTTCCTTCCAGTTAACCGTGACAATTTGCTGGACTTGGAGCCACATTAGTCCTCCGAAGAAGGCAGCCAGAATAATAGCCACAAGTTTAATAACTATTCTTAATAATTTCTTAAAACCCCAGCCTGTAGTATAGCCAATTAGAGCTCCGGCTCCGACTTGAACACCGATTTGTTCTAAGCTCATTGTATACCACCGGTTTATGGGTTAGCTTAGTATTAGAATTTGTGAAATTAGTCTATAGAATCACATTCTAGGACTGAAATTTCCCTTTAAAGGCCAACATAATGGATTAGAAAAACTCTTTAGCAACACTTCTTTTTACAATACTTGATATTTCATTTATTTTATTATGCCGCTATATCGCTAGATAAAAACCTGAGAGCATTTTGACCATCTGCAGTTATTGAAATTATATGGCTTCTACCTTTTTTTTCTATAGTAATGAAATTCCAAATCAGTAAGGGTTCGATTAAGTTTTTGTTTAATGCCATATAAGCCGATTGCTCGATATTTTTGCTTTCCTCTACATGAATTAATCCAACTTCAAGTGCTTTATTCCTAAGGTCCGTTTTAGTTACTCTTCCATGTCTTCCAGCAAATATGATTTCTAAACAACTTATAAGATCGTGAGAAGGTAATTCTATCTTGTAATCTGGAAGAGTTATTATTTCTTTTACACCAATTGTTTCTTGTTCTTTTGGGATTGTTGTATAAGTTTCGGGTGCAGCATAGTAGGGCTTTATTTTTACTTGATCCTTGAACATCATACATGCCATTGTACAAGCAATCGATTGAATTTTACTACCAACAGATACGTTCATGAAAATTGTATGTCTCTTTTCGCTGAGAATTATTTTACGTAAAGCTCTTAAAGTATCGAATAAGTCTGTTCTGTCGGCGCCTTCAATTTTACATTCTATCTTTGCTTCAAGAAGCCGCTTTGATACTTGATTTTTGAATGGTCTACCCTCATCCTCATTCTGTTTATTATGGTTGATTAACCAAACTCTATCAGCTTTCATTCTCAACGCAGGAATTACTATTCTATCTATTTCAAAACCTATTGGAGCGATATGGACACGAAGAGTATCCAACGACTGGTCAATACTCAATTTGCTAAGTATGGGCAGATTACTATGCAAACTAAGTTGCTAGTATTTATATTTTACCAAGGGTGCTTTTGTTTGTTTTGAACACTAAAGATGTTAGAGACTTGTATAGGAAACTTACTTATCATCAAACTCAAATAGTTCAATCTAAGGAAATAGCTACTGCCTGTATCTGTCATTATTTGTTCAAGCTTAGTTATCCTTACGGAGTAGTTCGAGGACATGATGATTACTATGTCGCAGATACAACTCATGATATAATGAGCTTGATTACCCCTACAATTCTAATCGACAATTGGGCGTATGGAATTTCAGAATATGAAAATGTGATTCAGAAAATTGAAACGGAGTCTCAATACATCATTAAAGAAGCTATTGCAAGTAAGAGAGAAGAAGCCCAGAAGAAACAGGGTAAAGTACTGCCAGAGATATTTCATGAAGAAGTATGTGATAGGTTTCGAGGCATACTTAAAGGATTCACAAAGAGGATAATGAAAAAGTACCCCAAGCCAACTAGCGCTGTTACAGAGGTAACGATCACAAATGTTAAAACCTTTCATGAAGGGAGAATAGATGCAATTCTTGAATTTCCTGATGGTACTTTTGGAACCATTGACTGGAAAACATATGATATTAATCGTGTAAATGGAGGCCGCGAAAAATTCCAGCTGACCGCAAATCTTCTACTTTCTAACTATCGTTATACGGGTAACGAGAATAATTGGAGTAAGCTTCTATTTGGTGCGGTAGTGTACTATGAAAATTCATATATCCCTCGATTACCCCTATCTTTTGAAACACTCGAGAAAATAAAAACTGACAGAAAATTTGCCTATGACGTACTATGTGGCAATCGCCCACGACCACAGAGACCAAAATTTTGCCCAGTCTGTGATAACAATTTAGAATCCTGTTCAGATTGCCAATTCTACCGTAAGGACTTTACATTAGCTTACAATAATAAAATCCCTGATAATTACCGAGAAATAAGAGGTGGTTTACTGGTCGGAAGATATAATGCAGTTAAATCACGAGCAGAAACCCATCGACACAAATACGTGCTTGATAAGATTGTTAATGAAATCGGAGAAGAATCCACCCTTAATCTACTTGAAAAATCAGGGATAATAGCTACAAAATATCGATTTGAATCGTTGGTTAGAAATCCAAATGGAGAAGGTAATTTATTAGTTAGACTAAAAGCAGATGATGATTTCATAAGCTTTTTTGAACCTCGTAAAATAATAAGAATAATTTCAAGGGAAAAGAACAATAATATTCCTATTCTAGCCTGTGTAAGCGAGAAATGTAGTGTAAGAGAAGTTATTGACGGAGGAAGTAAGTTAGTGGTAGAAGTTTACGGAAGTAGAGTCAATTTGAAACGTGCACAGGTTCAAATCTTTAGTAGATCCTCTAAATTAGTAATAATTCCGGATGAGATTAATCTAACAAGCCGAGTTCTTGAACCTATGCACAGAATTCACCGGATAGCCGCAGACATGCTAGTAGCTCCAGAGTTATTTGACAATGGTTATTAAACTAGACGATGAACAGTGGAGGGTATTAAACTCAAGAGCATATTCTAAAGATATTACTGCACTTCAAGGTCCTCCTGGCTGCGGAAAAACAACAGTCGGCAGTGCATTAGCTGTTAAACTTGTTGCTGAAGGACTCGCGAAAAATGTTCTTTTAGTTGCCTATACAAATGCCGCTGCAAATGAATTTGCATTAGAATTATCCAATATATTGCAAAATACAGCTGAAAAACTATGTGTTAGGACAGGAAATGCTTCAGCAGTGGATCAATCTTCGCTACCGATTCCATTCAGTCTAAATGCTGATGAACTACGGAAAAAAAGGATCATAATTACGACATCATTATCAGCAAAAAAACTTCTGACAGTTATTAGGTTTGACAATATGATAGTAGATGAGGCAGGAATCGAGAAGTTAGAAGACCTGCTGTGGCCACTACTGTTAGGAATAAATCAAACCACTGGACCTATTACTTATGATTACAATACTGCAAACCGAATAAAAGACCTTATTGGTCTAATATCGCAATGTGGCGTTACAGCAACAGTAGTAGGAGATCCGAAGCAATCCAAGCCTATAACTACAAATCAGTATGTTCCTAGTGCTATTGAATGGTTACAAAAAAGAGTGCCTTATGATATCTTGAGGATTACTCATCGGCTTCCTGACACACTTGCAGCGTTGGTAAATGAGTTCGCATGTTATGATCGTTTGAGATCAGCGCCAGAAATAGCTAGTAGAAGACTCAGATTGGATCACCCCCCAGACATGGAATACAGGGAAATAATCACCCCTGAAGAAGTAACTACATGGGTCGATATTAATGGTAATGAGGAATCAATAAGAGAATCTTCATACTATAACGATACAGAAGCTAGAGCGTGTGCTAGAATATATGATCATCTTAGAAAATGTACAAGAAAATCTATTGTCATAGTAAGTAGATTTACAGGACAGAGAGCAGTTATCAGAAATTATCTACAAAGGATGGGACATACAGATGTTAAAGTTACAACAACTACTAGTGCATTAGGCACACAAGCAGATATAGTCCTATTTTCTTTAGTAAGAAATAATCCTGAGAGGATTGTTGGACAAGCAGGAACTTTACAGGATCTGAATGTTGCCATCTCAAGATCTAAGGAGAAGCTTATCATTTTAGGTAGCTTTGATATGATGTTAAACGGCTGGACTATTGCACCTTCAACTACCAGGAATGGAGGTTACAAAAGTCCATCTAGGAGGCTAGCCCGGCTTATCGACTCTAAGTATGGAGAGGTCGTTGATGCTCCATCTATTTTAATGCAATAATGTATATGCTGTCTTTTGACTCAGAAAGAAGGAGCTAATACTAGAGCTGTAGACAAAAGGAATAATAAATCCGAAATTGAAAATAGAGGCAAACTTAAAGGTCCGATATCTTCTGGAATAGAAAACCCATTGGTCAACTTGCCGGTCCGATCAATAATTTCACAAATCAGAAGGAAATGAGTAATTTCACTCTTTCGATAGGTGATCCTAGGAAATCCTCTACCCCTTTCAGCCAAATCGTGATTGAATCGAATTTAGTTGATCGGAGAATTGTTTCGCCTGCTTTTTCCAGCCCAACTTCTTAAGACAGTTCAGCTTATTTCTTAATATAGTTAAATTGAGTGGATCATATTCTAGAGCCTTATTGTAAGCAACTAGTTCATTTCTTGGCTTTTTTAA
>DASWDL010000182.1:0-11573 GCA_036395315.1 Nitrososphaeraceae archaeon | reverse complement strand
TAGTGGATGATTATGCCTACATTATTAGAAACGCGAGAATTCAGAAGAACCTAACGCACGAGCAGCTAGGTGCCATACTAAAAGAAAGGTCATCATTATTGCGGAGGTTCGAAACTGGTAGTTTGAAACCGGACCGGACATTCGCAACAAAATTGGAAAGATATCTTGGAATAAGACTGTATGTACCAGAAGAGGATTAGTCGCAAGGAACGATTATGGAAGGTTGCGATACATGTAGCATATCCAATGCACCATGGTGCAGAAGATGCTAAATCACCGACTGAATTTGCTGGGTATTGCAAAGAAGAAAAAGTAACTTAACTTCATCTGACCTGGTCAACATATGGAATTGGAAAGGGGAAGGATCAAATAATTCATGAAATTATGTGGACGTGCGAGTCAGGTTGTTTGATTTTTGAATTACTAAAGCGCACTCAGCAATATTAGTTACCCAAGCTTTGTAAAATAGGTACAATTAATCATAAGAAATTAACTTTCGAAATGTTCGCCAAACGTTCAAGCACAGGAGAATCCAGAATGCAGATAAGGATTGCCAAGTTACATTATGAAATAGTAAGTATAGGCGGAAAGGTTAGAGCCAAAGGAGGAGAACAACTGGGTTTCTTTTTTGAGGAAATATGATCCAAATGTACTTAGGTAGATATCAAAAAAATGATGCTTATACCAAAGGGGAAGTTGCTCAAGGAGGAGTCTAAACTACCGCATCGGATAGGATGGACTAATCAAAAAAATTCCAACCATTTCAATAGCGGGACATACTTCTGCTATTAAGACTACTTTGTTCAGTAGGCTTACTAGCGAAAACAATCTCATTAATTTGAAGTTATTTACGACTATTTCGGCGGCGGGTCATTCAGTCAACTCCCACAACAGAAAAGTGATTTTCTCTGATAGTGGGGAATTCAGCATGCTTCCAGCATTTTCTTAGATCCCTTTAAGTTAACGTTAAAATGATTCATTCTTTGCAGATTTGATATTGCTAGTTTTGGGTGTTAGCAATCTTTACGAGGTTATTCAGAAGCATCTGTCAAACTGTCTCATTGTATTGAATTATTTAGAAATTCCTATCGGAAATATTGTCATAGTACTGAATAACGGGGATCTATTTAGTCAGGACTCTATATCTACGATAATGGAATCACTAGACATACATTCCTGTCGCAATAGCATCATAATTTCGGCCAGAACTGAGGTAAATTTCGAGGTCTTGTTGAAACATTGACACTGAGATTGCAGCATGAATGCTGCGAAGTCTGAATCAAATTGCAAATTTCAGTTCTTAGATTGGGACATAGATTGGTTCGTGATACGAGAATGACTAGTCACGTGGCATTGGTGTCAAGAGCACTCGGATGCCAGAAAATCTATATGACATATTTAGACGAATCCATTTCGAAAACAGTTAATGATATCAACAAGAGATGGGGGGGTAAGGATCAATTTGAAATAGAACATGTTGATGATTGGAAATCGTTAATTAGGTCTTGGAAGAAAAGCAGGGGAGTAATAGTACATTTGACGATGTACGGCATTAATATAAACGATATGTTACCTCAAATAGATATCAAAAGGAAAATACTAGTTATTGTCGGTGCGAGTAAGGTTCCGCGGGAGGTTTACTCCATGGCTGACTATAACATAGCAATAGGCCATCAGCCACACTCAGAAGTATCGGCACTCGCCATCTTTCTAGACAGACTTTCTAACGGAATGGATCTGATGACAAATTTCAAAGACGCTAAGATAAATATAATACCAAGCAAAGATGGGAAGAATATAAGGATCACCTAATTGAAGGTCAATTTATAATTAAATCAGATTTTAAGTATTAATTCATTTTTCAAACATGTTTCATTTAGATTGTACGGAATATTGCTTGTGAATGATTTATCGATTATATAGGGTAAGGATAGCTGATTGAATTTAAAGCGGGGGTTGCCAAGCCAGGTCAAAGGCGTGAGAATTAGCTGTATACACGAGGCTCAGAAGATTACTACTGGCGGGGGCACCTCATCCCTTAGGGGTTCATGGGTTCAAATCCCATCCCCCGCACTTCAATAATTGAATCCAATATTGGATAATTTAGATTGTCCGTTAGGTCACGAAGGTCCCTTTTTAGATAAAACAGATATAGTTTATGAGTTTATATATCAAATCTGAGTGGGGATTTCTAATGGATTACGATGAATACTGGCAAAAATGGCTTTCTCTATATATTGGAGAAATCATTAAGGAAAATGTTAGTCGCTCAAAAAGGCATGGTCGCGAGTTTAACACAGTGGACGAAAACTATCAATACACTAGCCTAGTATATGCAGGTTTTCGCGGGTATAGCTAGGGTGATTTTATTGGTTACTATTTGGAATCGGCGGGTATAGCTAGGGTCATTTTATTGGTTACCATTTGGAATCCGTTATTCGTAGACAGAGATATATTTGACTTCTTTTGAACATCCTAGCAGCGGGGTGGGGAAGCCAGATCTGTCTGAGGCAAAGTTATCCCGGCGGGCTCATAACCCGCAGAGCGGTTTCCGCCAGTGCATATTGGGCGGCCGTAAGTTCAAATCAACCCCCCGCTATTTTTATAGATTTATCGTTTAACATGGATTTGCAGTGTTTGGCGTCCCCAAACCAATCTTTGAATAAGTTGGAAAAGAGTCCAGAGATGTAAGAACGCGAATTTTCTTTTCCAAACCTTTGAATTGGTTTGGTTAAGTGTCGATGAGATCTAACCTCGGGTAAGTACATTCCCGGAAATAAATCTCTTTTTACAGTAACTGGGGACTTGTTGAAGGTCTTAAATTTGCAATATTCACACTGATATCCTTTGTTCTTTCCTTCAGACTTCATTCGTTTTTGGCACGCTTTGCAAAGGGGATTCTGAAAAGAAACGATCGATTTCGCGGCGAGGATACAGATGTACTCTAAATTTAAAATGCTTGACAAATTATCTTGTTCTCCTCTTACACCGAATCCTATATCTACTGTATCCTCTACCATCAATCTTGAAGTAACCCCGCCTAGTCCTGTTGGTGCATATGCAGCCACTGGGTATTTGTCACCAGCCGTATCTCGGACTTCAAATAAAACATGACCGCCTGTAATGATTTCTGGGGCTTTGGAGATTGTTCCTCTTATGTACCCAGCCATATAGGGCCTAACTTCGGACAACTTCAATCTTTTTTGGAGATGCATGTTGGTTCCTTGATTTGTTCTAAAAATAACATAGCCTTCCAAGATCTCTGAAGGATCAATCAACTGCAAAGATTCTGATACTATAGTAGGATTTTCACCTCGAATCCCACAGAATACTGGATCAGGTCCGCGTGGAGTAATCAAGATCCGATTATTTCGATAGTCAAAATTATTAAAGGTTCTCGGAAATGTCTCCATGTCCATTCTTTTCACATTCTGTGTGCTTAGCCGTCTAGGGCTGCCAATATTTTGATCACTCCGATAAGATATTGCCTCGAAGGTATGATCACCCTCCAACAAACAACCAACTGCTGCGAGTGCTCCTATTACGCCATGTCCTCTTCCAAACTTATAGTATCGAATACCCTCATTTGCTGATATTTTTTCAGCATCATATAAGCTTAGGACATCGTATAACGCTGAATAGCTGAAAAATCTAACGCTGTTCGGAATATCCAGATCTTCAAGGATCACCAAACCAGGATTTGCACCGTTATTAATGTCAGATTCTGCCTGGATCGCATGTATTATGTAGTCAATTATATTGTCTGGGCATTTGGTTGTAATCCGCAAGCAAATTGCACCATTTCCTCTAGTTTTCCATGGGATATTCGGATTGAGTCTGATAAGCAGAGGGTAATCGATGAATTTGGCGTCAGTTCTTTGAAGTAAGTAATTGATTATTTTAAAAGCTAAGTGAGTTGTACACTTACCCACTATTGAATCCGTGTTATCAAATCCTATATGCAGAATAGTTCTATTATCAAGTATATTATGAAGAAGCTTTTGGTTTGACCTTACTTCCATTAATTGAAACTACTTGTAGGCAATCTAATTTAAACATGAATACGACATTTGTAGTTCTTCCATTAGCAATACCGCATTATTCACTAATACCCGTTTTGCCTCTATTATTCAGTTACCCTTTTGAGATAGGATAGGATAGGATAGCGAAAGCTCGATGAAGAATTAGAATGCGCGGCTTATAACAGCTGTAAAGATAATGTTATCGTAAGCAGATGTGTTGCAACGTTCAGACCGGATAATTCAATCTAGGATTTGAGATACCTAAGCCAAATGGAGAACGATCGCCAATAATAACCTATGTTGCTGGAGTTGCTTGAACGGGAAAGCTAAATACGCCAATTGAATATATAGGTCATTATTAATGGTTGGTCTTTGTATAAATACTGGACAATTGATTTTATTTAATTGGCCTAATGGTTAAGCCTCAAGACTTGATAATTCATCATGTTGACTTGCTTTTTGGCATTAGTTGTGCTGCTTCTTTGAGTAACATATATTGCACTTATTCAAGGAGAACTGGAAAGGTTAGATCATTCGGGTCTAAACGTACCCTATTTGGAACTTTTCGTTCTGATGGAGGTATCGCATTAAGCGTGTCTGGGGCGGCAGTTCTCCTACCAATTAGAAATTTTTATCGCAACTGTGTTATCCCTAAATCTGAGGCTATTCCATTTATTACGAAGTCAAGGTCACTGTTTTGCAAGCACGTTCTCTGGATGGGTTCAAACATAAGCGTGGGCTCTGAGGCTGTGATAGTTAGTGAGATTAACCAAGTTCTGGCTGTAGGAAAATCATTAACCAACATTATATATCTCAATTCTAATCCCGACAGAGGTGTTGCAGTAAAAATCAGAGAAGGATTAAAAGGTAGAACCACTGAAGAGTTGATCTGATATGATGCGATCAGGCAATCGAGATATGAGGCGAATGCTAGACAAGATGGGTCTAGAGATGAAAGAGATCGACGATGTTGAAGAGGTCATCATCAGGACAGGAACGAGAGAGCTTTATTTGAATAAACCACAAATAATAGAGATGAAGGGAAAAGATAGTACGATTTTTCAAATAGTCGCTGCAAGTGTTGAAGAGGTTATACGGGAGACACCATCAATTAATGAAGAGGACATCGCTCTCGTGATGCAACAAGCAGCGGTTTCTAGAGAAAAGGCCTTAACCGCACTTTCCGAGTCACACGGAGACATTGCTCAGGCGATACTTAATCTTACAGCATAATATACGAATTATTCTAACTTTTGAAAGATTTGAAGATGATATTTCGAGTTCTCTTGATCCAAAATTGACTTCTGACACCTTTTTTGATTAGCCTTACAGTTCACATTCCTTAAGACCAATCAATTAATATATAGAGTTTGAATATTCCTAGTCCACATGCAAATGTCAACATCGGTAGAAAGTATAGTAAATACTTTATCTGAAATCGAATCTGAAATCGATCATCTCTACTCTAGTGTAGAGGCGATGAAAAAACAATTGACAGTGAGTGCTGATGAACAAATATCATTTTTACGCGAGAAACTGATTGACATTGCGAAAAAGGAGGCGGAAAAAATCGTAAGTAGCGCCAAGGAAGAAGCTCAAGAAGAATCCGGCAAAATTTTGAAAGATGGCGAAAAACATCTGGATAAAATCAGGGAAAATATTGATTCATCTTTGAATAATTGCGTCGAACTTGTGCTACAGTCTTTGCTAAGCAATAAGTGAAATTCTGATCACCTATATTCACAAGGCTTTCTACATGCAAAATTTAATAAAGATCTTAATCTTAGAAATTCTGATGTATCTCCCCTAAATCCGCTTGTCTTACGGAAAAGAATTATAGTAGCAACTGTTAATGGAAGAGACTATTATAGAATTGTAACTATGTTAAAGAATGTGGGACTAAAGTACGACTCTAAGGCCCCTCAGGAGGTATCATCATCCGAAGCAAAGGTCATTATTACAACCAAAAATGAGGCGAGGATGATAGACGGTCAAAATGTTATAGTTTTCTCTGATGTTAGTGCCTACCCAATATTGTTCAAGGCAAAAATTTTGAAAAACATGGCTGGAACTAACCAGGATGACATCCTCATAATTGGGGTAGACCCAGGAAACAGGATAGGTATTTGCATTTTATATCTTCATGCTGAACTTCAAAGGATGGTCCAGAGTTCATCTGCGGACACTATCAAGTTAATATCGATTCTTTTACGGGGAATTCCCGCCAAGGAAAAAATTGTCAGAATTGGTGATGGACACCAAGCTATAGCATACAACATCGCTTATGAAATAAGGAAAAGATTCAAAAATGAAGTTACTATAGAACTTGTAGATGAATTCGGGACATCCCGTAATACCGCCTCTAATAGGAGAGGGAATAAGGATGAAGCATCGGCAAGAAATATAGCGTCAAGAAAGGGTCTGCTGTTTAGGTGATTTCCTATAACGATCGCAAAATAAGCTGGTCCTTGCATTCAGCTACTCATATTTGGCACAGAATTTCTATGTCACACTTGTTCACCGTTCATTGCCCGGGATACGTCACAACAGATAAGGAAAAGACGATTGAAAATAAAGCGGACGCCATGATTCTTGCATATCAGCGTCAAATATTGCCATAACTGTCATGCTAAAGATAAAATTTTTGTATAAAGTTAAATACTAATTGCGATATTATAATTTTGAGGATTAGATTTTCTGAGATGACTTGTAAGGGGATATGTGTAAGGCATAAAGCTCAAAAACCCGTTGGTCACGGTAGATACGCAAGTGGCCAAAAAAGATGTCAAATCTGTGAAATATTCATAAAGTGGGAAGGCCTTTGGTGTCCGTGTTGTGGGTATAGGCTCAGAACGAAACCGAGAAATCTTAAATACAAGGCAAAATTACGGGCTAGAAAAGAACAACAAAAATCCACAGTTCTAAGGTCTGTATCAGTACATTGACTTATATCCTAGCCAATGAGTAGTCAGAGAATTCCAAATGACTACAAACAGGACCAGATAAATTGCAGGACGAGTAGAGTTTTTTCTATTAAGTTCCTGAAATTTTCCAATGGATGTTTTATTTCCTTGTCTGAAGATTATCAAAAAATTGGAAGCCTGTACGTATCTACTGCCAGTGCAAATAACGTTAGCACCGCAAAGGTAATCGCCAATAAGTCAGATTCAATATTTTTGACTAGCATTTCTGAACGGGTGGCATTAATAATAAATGGATTTGCGATAGTTAATCTCAGCTCAAACAGAGCGCTAAGTAGATCAGATATGGAAGATGTTTTGGACGCAATTCTGAAATTGATTGATTAATGGAGTATTGATGAAATGCACAAATTTCGCGGTATTAAGGATAACATAAGAAAGTTGAGCTTACGAGAATTCATAAACGGATTAGATCATCATGGTGATCTTTTAAGAATAAATAAAATGGTTAGTCCCAGATACGAAATAGCGGCCATTGTAAGCAAACTTGATAAGAACAAAGCAGTTTTGTTTGAATGTGTAAAGGGAAGTAAGTTCAAAGTAATAGCGAATGTATTGGGGACACGTAGAAGAATCTCACTCGCAGTTAACTCCCCCTCTGAAGATCTTATAGATGATAAGATATCTCGCGCCGTTGCTAAACCCGTTACACCTAAAAAGACGGAGCAGAACATATGGAATGAGAGTTCAAAGGATCTTTCAAAAATGCCTATTGTTACCCATTTTGAGAAGGATATCGGTCCCTACGTTACCTCCTCATTGGTATTTGTAAAAAATCAGGAAACGGCATCCCAGAATTTGTCAACTCATAGATTGTTAAGGGTTAACGATAATTCGATGGTAATCAGAATGGTCGAGGGAAGGCATCTTCACAAATGTTTTTCCTATGCAAAAGAACATGGAGAAGATTTGAGGGTTTCGATAGTCATAGGTGCTCATCCATCAATTTCTGTGGCCGCAGCATATCAAGCATCATATGGTCAAGATGAGTTGAAGATTGCAAATTCTTTGATAAATGGCCGACTTTTAACTACAAATGCGCCTATTTCCAGACTCCAGGTACCGGTCGATTCAGAAATTCTTGTGGAAGGAAAAATATTGTCAGATAAAACTGATTATGACTGTATGGTCGAAATGTTGGGAACGTACGACATGAAAAGGAAGCAACCAGTATTTGAAATTGATAGAATTTATTATCACAAGGAATCAATTTATCATGATATCTTGCCCGGCTTTGCAGAACATCGATTGCTTATGGGTCTTCCAGTTGAATCTAGAATCAGGGCTGCTGTTAAGAATGTGGTTGCAACAACAAGAGATGTGTACCTTACTGAAGGAGGATGCAATTGGCTAGATGCTGTAATCCAGATTAAAAAAACCCTTGAAGGAGAGCCAAAAAACGCAATACTAGCAGCATTCGCAGCGCACCCTTCTTTAAAAATTGCAATCGTAGTAGACGAGGATATTGACCTAAGGGATCCAGCAAAAGTAGAATTCGCCATTTCTACTAGGTGTCAAGCTGATCGAGATTTAGTATTAGTAAGGGATGCCAAGGGTTCAAGTCTTGATCCTTCGAGCGATCAAGAAAATTTGCTCACAACTAAGCTCGGAATAGATGCGACATGTAGTATTTTGAAGGACATGAGCAGATTTGAAATTGCCATGATACCTGGACAAAAGGAGACAAATTTAAGTGAGTATCTTTGATTTATTTGGTACACGCCTCTAATGATAGAGCGTTTCAGTAAGCATCTAAGTCGGATTGTTAGGATATTTTCATCTGGGCTGTCCCACATCTCTCTGGCACTCCCCATTCAGGGTCGGCAATTTACTTCCGTCTTCAAAGCATCCGATGTTTATTTGTAAATCAAATTGAAAACCTATTGATGTATTTGTGTTTTGAAAGCATGAGAATTAGAAACCATCAATGGCGAGGTGCGCTCTTCTAATAGATTAAATATCCTCCTTGTTTAAATTGGAGAAGATACGGTGGGATGAAGCCAAACAATTTTGCAATGCGGGATTGGCATTTGGAACATGCTGAAAAGGTGATACTCCGTTATATGAAAGGACTTTCTCCCGATGCATCATCTTTTGAGAAACGGAATTTCAAGAAGTATAGTACGCTAACTAGTTGTGCTAAACAAATTGAATACGATATCAAGCACGGAGTTACGTCAGAAGAAGTTTTGGCAGTGATGCATAAGATAAGACATGATGAATCTTATTCTAAAATTCGTGAGGCTTCAGAAGCACTGCAAAGACTCGGAGAGCTTGAACGACAACTAGTATCTCCTCGGAGAATATCACCTTGGTAAAAGTAGGGCCTCCTACTGAGACAATTGTCCGATACGGCTTAAAAATGTTCTTGGAGGAGCTACCACACTTGAATAAAAGTATAGAGGAAATTTAGGCCAATGACGAATATACGATTTCCTGAGGGCAATCTGATAATACTTTATGCGAATAGTGAAAGAACCCACAGGGAGAAAGATATTCAGGTCCCAGAACATATTTACAACAGAATTATATCTTGCGTACATGTTTATCGCCGAATATTGAATTCAAAGCCTGATAGAGCGCAGACTGAAATTTTAGTTGTTACTGCACAGAAAAATCTTGGTGATAGTATCAAACAGATATTATTCGCAAAAGAGTCAATTGATAAATCAGCGGTTAAGATTATTTCGAATAAGGGTACTCTTGCAGCCGCGTTGGAATCTGTTCTTGACAAAATGAAAGAACGAAAAAATCCGCCTACGACATACGTGGTTACATCGCATTGGCAAAGAGAAATTTACGATAATATTTCGATTAAATTTAAAGAATTGAAGGTTCACTTTGAGGGGGTGTTAGACCGTAGACCTATGCTAGAAATAGATGGGGAAAGAGAGAAGGAAATGGCTTCCAAAGGATTTGAATTTTATAAGGAAAAAGCTAAAAATAAAGCAGTAGACTTCTTATTGAATCGAATGTTTCCTGACAAAGAAAAAGGTCAATAGGAGCATCTAATCCTAAGGTTTAATATGCTCATGCTAGTGCGTTATCTCTTGACATTGCGGTCATCGTCTAGTTTGGTTAGGACACTGGCCTTCCACATTCTGCATCTCAAAATATGCAGGTGAAGAAAGCCCGCAACCCGGGACTCTACTCTTATTTCGAAAGTGGAGCGGGAATTCAAATCCCGGTGACCGCATGATCTTGATTTCTTGTTCTCTTGCCCCATTTGATTCAATGTCAAGATTTTTATATAATGAATTGGTTAAAGGAATATCTTTTGTCGCCTAATTTGCTTAGTTCAAAATCGGTTTCTCGTAATAAACATGATCTCTTCGATCAGGTGTTAGCAGCAATTTTAAAGAGCGGCCAGCAAGGTGTCTTCCAAACTGAAATTTGCAAGGCATTTTCCTTGGACAGCAGAGACGGTTCGCGATTAGCTGGAAATCTAGAAAAGCAGTCTTTAATATCTAGAGAGAAGGTCCTTCATAAAGGGAGGTGGACATACAAACTTATTATCAAGAAGTCTGCTATGGCAGAGAATCCCAAGAAACGACATGTTCAGATTGCTTCTGTCGAAGGAGCGCCATGTCTAAGTTGTTCTTACCAACATTCTTGTTCTTCTGAGGATGAAATGACCCAGTATAGTCCTTCTAGGTGTGGTTGGTTGGAAGAATGGGTGATAACTAGCTTTGATAAGATTGTGGTCGAAGCGTCACCTAAGAGTCTGATGAATGAAACCGAGGGAAAAACTCTTAGCGATGAATTAGAAATATCTTAATAATGGTATCTGAATTTACTCTTCCGAGAAGATATCATTCTATGGTAGGCTAGCCTGAAACGACTTTGGAAGAGTTGTAAATGCAGAATCGATTTGTGCCTGACCCCACACAGACCAATTCGTATGTCCTGTTGCGATCGGATCATTCTTCAATTTATTGTATATTTCAGATGTAGTAACTGACTGTGTAAATTTGAAAATAGATGGTATATACACTGTTTTTTCTGGATAGAGTTGTGGACGGCCGTTTAACGGGATATCCTCAAAGGAGACAGTACCATTCCCCAACTTGGTATCATTTGCTAGTAAGAGATAATCAATCCTAGAAGTAGTCAACGCTTTATCAGTAGGATTAAGCACGGCAAAGATTACCTTAAGGGATATTGTCTTGTTTGCAACGTCAACACCAACATTTTGAACTTTACTCAGTGCAAATTTAACGTTAGTTATGCCCTGGCCAGAAAGAGAATCAAGTATGGCGGGAAGCAGAACTATGATCACTACAATCCCAGCAATTACTCCGAACAAGACAAGTCGCCTACCGCTAAGAAACATGGAACTATCTGATATTTTCACAAATATATTCCTAGTCCGCGAATCCGCAACAATATTTATACGGGCTAGGATTCTGCAATTTTATTTGCTCCTCTCTAGATTTCATGATTCAAAATTCACACTTGTGAATATCCAATTGGCGATGAGTCGGAGCAAATGTCTATTACAATAGTCTAATTCGTAAATTTAATAAAGATGAGTTCATTATTAAATTGGGAAAAGGCTGCGAAGTTGTCC
>DASWDL010000181.1:0-3301 GCA_036395315.1 Nitrososphaeraceae archaeon | reverse complement strand
CGCGTTTCATTCAAAATTTGCTTTAATTTCTTGAGATCTATTTTTGACTCTTGTGCATATACCTGATTACTCAGGGTTATGGCCGCCATTAGAGTCCCAAGCAAAATTATAGCCACACTTAACGTCACATATTTGATGTTCTTATTCATTTGATCAATTTCAAGAGTAATTTGTTTAAATATTTTTCCATTGCTTGTAGAATCCTTATATATTTCTGCAAAAAAGAACAATACGTGATGCGCACAAGAAAAGGGATTGTAATGAAGTCAGTACTTGTCGCTTTTATCGCAGTAGGCCTTGCGACTGGTTCAACATTTCTAGTCGCTACAATCAGCCAAGCATATGCAAAACAACCTTTCGTCGGAGGAGCAATTGTGACCGGTGGCACAATATCTTTTTACATGCTAAAATGTTCAATTGGTCCTGGCTTAAGGGAGACGCATGGTTTCTACTTCTCAGCTCATACGAGAGATGGAATCCTAGTTGGTCACTGGGATTTCGCATCTCAATTTGCTGGCGCCGAAAATAAGGGTGGAACAATATATGACGGAAAGAGTGACGGAAAAACGTACGAACTAAAGGGTAAGGAAACACATGATGGAATATGTCATGCTAAAGTACCGAAGGATGTTATTATAAGCGGGCAATGCGGCAAAGGCGTGACGATTAACTACAAGACAATCAACGGACTCAGTCATACGTTAACGGGCGATGTAAAGTGCCTAGGCCATACGACATAAAATAGACAATCAACACCATTTTTTTATTTGTAAATATCCACTTCCGAAAGATAATTTTCATTACGGAGATTAGTTTCACATGCTCAGCCCTGAACTTGATTCAGTAACCTATCTAAAAAAACCTAAGGAGGCTAATCCATCAAGAATTATCCTGGCAAACATCTTGCATTTCCCTTAAGAGATGCTATCTCCTTTCCGCTAGAAGTCCTCATTTCAACGACCTTGCCTTCTCCACACTCTCCACTTACGACAATCTTATCATAAATTGTGGGACAGATCATATCTCTAGTTGTTTTACCCGTTAACGAGTATGTTAATTCTGGTACACTTCCTCCACCAGTGATATTTCCATTGGTATCCTCCCCATTACTCTTTTCGTTAACCAAAGTCCACTGTCCACCTTCTATGCCGTGCCTATTGTACGCATCAACAAAGAGCCCATTTACTTTACCCATCCTCGGAGAACCATTACAATGGTATTCTCCGCTAGACGTGTTGATGTCTACTGAACCTGGAGACGCACCACCCAAGGTTTTATTATCAACTGCAGAAGTATCCTGTTTGCTAGTTTCGTTAGTATTTGACTTTGCATTTATTTGATTTTGATTTGGAAGTATTCGCTGTACATGCTGTCCTGTCTTACATCGTTCATCTGGGTCATCAGACGTTACTAGAATTGTAAGGGCTTTGTTAACTTTAGTGATCTTCATATTGTGACCAATGTACGTTACCATTTTATTTTCAAACGCAGGTTTTCCCGTTGTACTTTGTGTGTTCAAACATTCATGTAACTTTATTTCTTTGTTAACTATACGGTCTACTCCATAATAGAGCTTATTCAAGCTACCTTCAGAAACTGTTATCTGGAAAATTCCCTTGTCTGTATTAAACACATATGCGAAATAACCTTCATCGCCCAAAGATGGATCGTAAGAGCCCCCAGCGGTACCTTGAACGGTAATGTAAGGATTGCTATTATTTATTCCAAAACCAGTAATGATATAGTCACTCTCATTTAGCCTCATTCCGTATGAGGATGACACTACAGAAAATAAGAAGAATACTGCAAAGATAGCACACAACAAGAACAAGAAGAAGCTGGTATTGGTCATACTAATAAGCACCCAGGGTAAATCATAAAAACCACTGAGACATGTAAGGAAAGATTGCTTCCGGTCATTATTTCGCTTTTCTTCTGCTTGCAAATTAATCTTTAGGGAATAATTGCCTATAGCTTACTTCTGTATTAGCTAGAATAGACTTGATACCTATCACAAAAGAAACGATATTGCAAATCGCCGTTACTTATTTCAGTCGATATGTCCCCAATTCTTTATCTCTTTATCTAAGTAATTCATATAAACATAAAATAAAATGGGGAAATCGAATGGAAATGAGTATTCCCATTCTAATTATTTGTGGGGACCTCTACAAATGGACAGTTGCCGATAGCGCCTGCAATCTGGACAGTCAATTTTCCATCAGAGCCATCTGCTGCTGTGATCTCTTTTGCCGTCATTAAGAACTGCGCATGAGAAGGGGTCTTTCCATGAGGTTGCTTGTATTCTCCATAATGGACTGTACCCTTCTTCGCCTAAGTTTGTAGATGCTATGCTCACTTGGAATCCCATAGGACCGGTACCTTTGATACCATTGGTGAAGACGAACAAGTCCGATGATGCAACACTTCTCAAGGTGGATCCCGTCTTGTTCGAAAATACGATTCCTAATGCATCTGCTACATTCTTTACTGAAGCATCTGTTGCAAAGTAGTATATGGTCGAGCTATCGGCTATAAATTCCCTGTGTGCAACAAATACAACCTCTCTACCCTTGGTGTCAATTTTCAGGACTTGGCCGCCACCATATGCCGTTTTATCCGTTAATGTTTTATCTTCCCTTTCTTTGAGAGATCCGCCATTCCATGTTATAAATGGACATTAGCGGGCTTTATCGACAATTCGCCTTTACCTTTGTCCTGCAATTATTTCACTCTCAGACTTGAGTTCCCATAGATTAACACCCTGTTTCCATTCTACAAGAGTAATTCTCCAAATAGGACTATATCCAGGATCACTAGGCTGCAAATCTGCAATATTTGGTTGAAATCCTTCCGGTCCAGTCCCTTTTATACCGTTTTTGCACTCGCAAATGTTTTCAAGTGAATCCTTTGAGGCATATTTCAGCGCTGGTGAATAAGCAACCCTTGAACCTGTAAGATTCATCAACTTTTCCACTACGGACATTTCGGAGGCTTCGGTTGTAATGTAAAATACTTCATGTTTTTTTAAAGCCTCTTGTCAACGGCAGCTTTACGGGAACACTAGTATTTGCAAGAAGTTGCATTACTAACGTTGGAGTCGTTTGTCCAACCGTGTTGGTCTCATTTACCCCATACGCGTTTTTCAGGACGACCGTGGTAGGGATTAGCACTTGCTGAAAATAAAATTGTAAATGTGCTTATGACCCACACCATCTTAATGTTTTTGTTACTAGTTTTTGACCTAGTATTGTTTTTTTGGAGTAACTATAAGACCATTTATCCAGATTGAATCCATATT